>CAYQAD010000207.1:0-3307 GCA_964415125.1 uncultured Phycisphaeraceae bacterium
GATCGACCCGGCGACGACCAACCAGACGCGCATCCGCATCGCGGCGGACCGCGACGCGCGGAAGGGCAACTACGACCACGACGCCCGCCTGGACGAGTCGCTCGACCGGACCGCGCGGTGGCTCGAGCGGTGCGCCCGTGCGCACGGTCGGCCGGGCGACCAGGCGCTGTTCGGCATCGTGCAGGGCGGCACGGACCTCGACCGCCGCGACCGCTCGCTCGGGCAGGTCTGCGGCGTTGATCTACCGGGGTACGCGATCGGAGGCGTGGCGGTGGGGGAGGGGCCCGAGCAGATCGCGTCGGTCGTTCGGCACACCGCGCCGAAGCTGCCCGAGGATCGGCCGCGGTATTTGATGGGCGTCGGGTACGAGCGTGACATCGTCGCTGCGGTGCTCGCGGGCGTGGACATGTTCGACTGCGTGCTTCCGACGCGGAACGGTCGCAGCTCGAATGCCTTCACGCGCACCGGACAGATCCGGCTCAAGAACAGCAAGTTCAAGCTGGACCCCGGGCCGATCGAGGCGGGGTGCGACTGCGCCGCGTGCGACCCGGCCCGGCATGGGATGAAGACGCCGGACGGCGGGCCGTTCTCGAGGGCGTACCTCCGGCACCTGTTCTTGGTCGACGAGATGCTCGGGCCGATTCTGGTGAGCCTTCACAACCTCCGGCACTTCCAGCGGCTGATGGAGGGCATCCGGGCGGCGATCGTCGGGGGCGACTGGGCCTTGCTTGCCGACGAGTGGCCGGTGCTGCACGGCACGGTGCCCGGGGGGGCGGTCGCGGGGCTCGCGGGCGGGCTGATCGGCCCCGCGTGAGCCGGCGTCGGGTTCGTCTTGGCGTGGTCTCGGGCTCACCTCGGCTTGGCATTGGGGCGGGAGCGGGATTGCGGGGGGGTGTGGGCGGCGGTTGATTCGATGTTGGCGGGCGACTCTGGGGGGTCCGGTGCTTAGCATTGAGGCCGTGGCGATGCCGCGTGGGCGAGTCCTGACATGTTCCGTACCTCCGGCTGCAGCAGTGGTTTGCAGCCGGTTCTTGGGGAAGCGACTGATGGCAGAGAATGGTGTGCGTGCCGATGGCGGCAGAGCGAACGGCCTGGCCGTGACTTGGGGCGTGCTCACGGCGACGGCGACGCTGCCGGGCGGCGTGTTCGCGCAGTCCGAGGCCGGCGGCTCGCAGTTCACGATCGGCGATCCGACCGCGGGCGCTGTGCCCATCCCCGCCGCGGGCGGCGATGCCGGTGGCGCGGCGCAGGCGCCGGGCGGCTCGTTCGGCGGGCTCATGCCGTTGCTGCTGCTCGGCGTGTTCGTGTTCTTCATCTTCACGATGATCTCGAGCGAGCGGAAGCAGAAGAAAAAGCGCAATGAGATGATGGGCGCACTGAAGCGCAACGACCGCGTGCAGACCGTGGGCGGCATCATCGGAGTGGTCACCGAGATCAAGGACGAGGAGGTCGTGCTCCGCGTCGACGAGGCGAGCAAGACCAAGATCCGTTTCTCGAAGACGGCGGTGCAGCAGGTGCTCAAGAGCAGCCCGATCGGCGACGCGGAAGTGAAGCCCAGCGACGTCGCCGAGCCCGAGCCCGCAGCTGTCTAAGCGGCCCTCACCCCGAGTGCTCGCGTGAGCCGATGCTCTGATCCTGACTCTTTCCGCCTTCCACTACAGCCTTTCACTGTTTGAGAGACCTGCATGCCTCCTGTGCTCCGCCAGTCGATTCTCGTTGTGCTCGTCCTGCTCATGGCCGGCGTGTTCATCACTCCTCCGACGAAGCAGCTCCGGCTTGGCAAGGACCTGCGCGGCGGCGTGAGCCTCGTGTACTCGGTCCAGATGCGGCCGACCGACGATGCCGAGGACGTGCTCGGGCGGACGATCGAGGTGCTCAAGGACCGCGTCGATCCGAACGGCGTGCTCGAGATCTCGATGGTCGCGCAGGGGCGCGACCGCATCGAGATCACGATGCCGTTGCCCGGCGAAGAGGTGAAGGCGCTGCGGGCCGAGTTCGAGGCCGAGCTCGAGCAGCTTGCGGACAACGCGATCCGCGCGGGCGACATCGATCGTGCGCTGCGGCTTCCCGCGAGCGAGCGTGAGGCTCGCCTCGCGGAGCTCGCGGCCGGGCGGGACGCGGTCGCGTCGCTGCTCGACACGCTCGCGGGCCTGTACGACCGGGGGCAGTCGCTCCGCGAGTCGCTCGGTGAGGCGACCGACGGCGGCGCGGACGAGCAGACGATCGACGGGCTCGTGGCTGAGGTCGCGGATGTCGAGCTCGAGTACGAGCGGGTCCGCGATCAGGTGCTCGCGACGGCGATCTCGCCGGATGAAGTGCGCCGGGCGCTGGAGCTGAGCAACACGCCCCGCCGGCTCGCCTCGGGTGACAACGAGTTCATCGAGCTGCCGAGCCCGCGTGCTCGCGCCCTGGACCAGCTCCGCGAGAAGTATCCCTCGATCACCGGGGAGATCGACAGCGTCGTTGCGACGTACGACACGTACGCGTCGCAGCGTCGGACGCTGGATGACCCCGCGGACCTCAAGCGGCTCTTGAGCGGCGCGGGCGTGCTGAGCTTCCGCATCGCCCTGAACCCGGGCCAGCACCCCGAGGAAGCGCGGCTGCGCGAGCAGATCCGCGAAGAGGGGCCCCGCGGCGTCCGTGCACGCGACGCGGCGTGGTACAAGGTCAACAACATCGACGCGTGGTACGATAGCACGCAAGAGCTCGAGTCGCTGTTCGCGAGCCCGTCGGAGTACTTTCGCGCCCGCGGCTATGTCGCCGAGGAGTACGCGGGCGAGTACTACATGCTTCTGTGGGACCAGCGCGGCCTGCGCCTGACCAACGAGGACGGCGGCGCCTGGGAGGTCTCGCGCTCCTTCGCGACGACCGACCAGCTCGGCCGGCCCGCGATCGGCTTTGAGATGAACGCGCTGGGCGCTCGCCTGCTCGGCGAGCTGACCGGCGAGAACGTCGGCGAGAACATGGCGGTGCTCCTCGATGGCGAGGTCTACACCGCGCCGAACCTGATCGATCGCATCTCGAGCAACGGCCAGATCACGGGCCAGTTCTCGTCGGCGGAGCTCTCGTACATCATCCGGGTGCTCTCGGCCGGCTCGCTGCAGGCGGCCGTCTCGCCCGATCCGATTGCGGAGTTCCAGGTGGCGCCCGAGCTCGGCGCGGACAACCTTCGCAAGGGCATGGTCGCGGGCATCTGGGCGCTGGGCATCATCAGCCTCTTCATGGTGTTCTACTACTTTCAGTTCGGCCTGGTCGCGGTGCTCGCTCTGACGTGCAATGCCCTGTTGATTCTCGGTGCGATGGCGGC
>CAYQAD010000207.1:3317-4726 GCA_964415125.1 uncultured Phycisphaeraceae bacterium
CTTCGGCATGGCGGTGGACGCGAACGTGCTCATCTATGAGCGTATTCGCGAGGAGCTGCGCAAGGGCATCGACCTCCGGATCGCGACCCGGCTCGGTTACCAGAAGGCGTTGTCCTCGATCGTGGACGGCAACGTCACGAACCTGATCGTCTGCCTTGTGCTCGCGAACTACGGCACGCAGGAGATCAAGGGCTTTGCGATCACGCTCGGCATCGGTGTTGTCGCGACGATGTTCTCGGCGCTGGTCATCACCAGACTGATCTTCACGCTCGCGATCGACACCGCGGGCGTTAAGAAGCTGGCCATGCTGCCGATGGTCGTGCCCGCGATCGAGCGGGCGCTCGAGCCCAAGGTGAACTGGCTGCGCCTTCGCCCGGTCTTCCTGGTGGTGTCGGCGACATTCGTCAGCATCGGCGTGGGTATGATCGTCTTCCAAGGCAGCAAGATGCTCGACAACGAGTTCCTGGGCGGCACGCAGGTGACGCTCTCGCTCGTGGACAAGGAAACCGGCGAGCCCGCGATGCTCCAGCGTCCGGACGTTGAGGACATGGTCCATGCGATCGGCGAGCGGGCCTCCGAGCGTGCCGAGGCGGGCGACGCCAGCAACGCGCAGGCGCTCATCGCGCTCCGCACGGCCCAGGTGCTCGCGGTGGATCCGCAGGCCGACGGCGTGACGAGCGATACGTTCACGATCAAGACAACCGCGACCGATCGCGACGAGGTGCTCGGCGCGATGCTCTCGACGTTTGCCGGGTATCTCGAGGCGCTGCCGCCGGTGTCCTTCGCGGGCATCGAGGCGCCGACGGCTCGGGAGGCGCCCGTCTACCGCGTGATCTCGGGCGTGCTCGGTGAGGACACCGATCGCCCGGCGTACCGCGAGCAGATCGACGAGTACCGCGGTGGTCTGGTGGTCATGCTCGAGGACCTCGCGCCGGCGGTGACGCTCGATGGGCTGCGGGAGCGTGTCGAGGCGATGCGAGCCCAGCCGGACTTCTCGGCGGTCGCCGGCCGATCGTGGGATGTGATCGCGCTGGAGGGCACGCCCGATGCTGTGACGGCCGCGGCGGTGCTCGTGATCGATCCGAACCTGACGTTCTTCGACGACGAGGAGTCGTTCGCCACGCAGGTCTTTCAGACCGAGTGGGAGGTCGTGCGTGAGGCGATGCAGCGTGAGACGGCCCCGGCGCAGGTGCAGAACTTCAGCCCTGCGATCGCCGCGAGCTTCAAGGCCCAGGCGATCGTCGCGGTGGGGCTGAGTCTCCTGCTCATCACCATCTACATCTGGGTGCGCTTCGGCTCTGTGCGATACTCGATGGCGGCGCTGGTCACGCTGACGCACGACGTGCTCATCGCGATCGGCCTGATCGCGCTGGCGGAGATCGTCTACGACTTCCCGGCGACGGCCGAGA
>CAYQAD010000208.1:0-1409 GCA_964415125.1 uncultured Phycisphaeraceae bacterium
GTGCTCGGGGTGCTCGCGAGCAACTCGGTCGAGGGGCGCGTGCTCCGGCACATGCTCGCCGGGGCGATCGCGGCCTACTGCCTCTGGAACATCATTCTCGCGGTGCGTGGGCAGCCGGACGTGGAGCCCCTGCCCAAGGCGCGCGTCGGCGCGGCGGTCGCGACGGGCGTGGCGGCGGGCGGGCTCGGGGGCATGCTCGGGCTGGGCGGCGGCGTGATCATGGTGCCGGGGCTGCAGATCCTCGCGCGGGTGCCGCTGCGGCGTGCGGTGGCGTCCAGCGCGATCGCGATGGTGCCCACGAGCGCGGTGGGCGCGACGATCAAGCTTGTCACGCTCGATCAGCACGGGCAGGTCTGGACCGAGGCGCTGGTGCTCGCCGCGGCGATGGGCGTGCCGGCAATCCTGCTCGCGCCCGTCGGCGCGGGGCTCACGCACCGGCTGCCGATCGGCACCGTCCGCCTGGCGATCTCCGCGGTGCTGCTCGTCTCGGCCGCGAAGCTCGCGGGGCTGTTTTAGCACCACCCACGCACGCGACCAACAATGCGTGTGGCGGCCCAACCCCCGCGGGCCTCGCCGACGGAGCACCTTGCCATGCATACCTTTGTGAACAACGTCAAGACCGCGCTGCTCATGGGCGGGCTGATCGGGCTGATGGCGCTGGTGGGCGCGGCGATCGGGCCGGGCTACATCGTGCCCATGCTGATGGTGGGCATCGTGATGAACGTCGGGGCGTGGTTTTTCTCCGACACGATCGCGATCAAGGCGATGCGCGGGCGCGAGCTCGACGCGAGCACCGGCGGCGACCTCTACCGCACGGTCCAAGAGCTGAGCCAGCGGGCGGGCCTGCCGATGCCGAAGGTGTATCTGTGCCCGCACGCCGCGCCGAACGCCTTCGCGACGGGCCGAAGCCCGCGGAAGGCGGCGGTCGCATTCACACAAGGCGCTATGGAACTCATGGATCGCGACGAGATCGCGGGCGTCGTGGCCCACGAGCTTGCGCACATCAAGAACCGCGACACGCTGACGAGTTGTATCGCGGCGACGATCGCGGGTGTGCTCGCGATGCTCTCGCACTGGGGGTTCCTGCTGATGATGGGCGACCGCCGACAGGGCGCGAACCCGCTGGTGATGATCGTGGTGTTCATGGTCGCCGCGGTGGGCGCGGCGCTGATCAAGGCGGCGATCAGCCGGAGCCGGGAGTTCGTGGCGGATGCCGACGCGGCCGCCATCGTCGGCTCGCCCGAGGGGCTCATCAGCGCCCTGCGCAAGCTCGAGGGGTACTCGAAGCGCATCCCGCTCGAGCAGCCGAACCCCGCGCAGAACAACCTGTTCATCATCGAGCCCTTCAACGCGGACACGGCCGCGAGGCTCTTCGCGACGCACCCGCCGACGGCCAAGCGCATCGCGGC
>CAYQAD010000208.1:1509-3493 GCA_964415125.1 uncultured Phycisphaeraceae bacterium
GCCCGCCATCGGTCGATCGCCGCCGGTCGAGCGGCGGAGTGTGCCACGCAGGTCCAGCCGCATCGCGTCGATCTCTGACTCGAGCCGACGCAGCGCGCCGTCGGCGCCGTCGGCGAGGAGTTCGTCGGCGGGGATCGTCGGGCCGATGGCGGCGGCGATGCGTTGGCCCCAGATCGACGGCAGCTTCTTGTGCCGGGGCCACGCGTCGAACGCGCCCTCGATCGCCATCGGGATCACCGGGCACTTGGCGCGCTTGAGCAGCACGGCGGCGCCGCGTTGGAAGGGGTGCATCGCGCCGTCGGGCGTGCGCTGGCCCTCGGCGTACACCAGCACGATGCGGCCCATCGCGAGCTGATCGAGCGCTGCGCGGATGGCGGCGGTGTCGGCCTCGCCCTGGCGGATCGGGATCGCGTTGTAGCTCTCGATCAGCTTCGAGAAGGGCTTGAACTTGAACAGGCCCAGCCGCGCGACGAACACGAGGTGGTGCGGGCTCGCCGCGGCTCCGTTGACGATCGGGTCGAGGAACGACTGGTGGTTGCACACGAGCAGCGCCGGCCCCTTCGCGGGCAGGTTGTGCCGACCGAACACGCGGAAGCGGTACGCGACCGTGAGCAGCAGCGCGTAGGTCGTTCGGCTCGCTTCGAACCAGAGGTTGTGCGCGAGCGACCCGCCCGGCAGACGATCACGGAGAGACAAGCGGAGCATGGGCGTCGGGGCCTCGCGAGATGAAGGGGAGGGTCGGTTGGTGGTCGGCCCGCTCAGCCGAGGGCGGCGACGCGCTCGATCACCGAGGCGCGGAGGGCGGCGACGACCTCGTCGAACGAGAGGTTGGACGTGTCGATGCGCTCCGCGTCGTCGGGGCAGACCAGGGGCCCGTCGGCCCGCCCGCCATCGAGCGAGTCACGCCGCTTGATCGACTCGATCAGCGCCGCCTCGTCGGCCTCGCGGCCCGCGGCGCGGAGCTGCTCGGCCCGACGGCGCGCCCGGATCTCGGGCGAGGCGTCGAGATAAAACTTCTTGGCCGCGTCGGGGAAGGCGACCGAGCCCTGGTCCCGACCCTCGGTGACGAGGCGCGGGTGCTGCTCGGCGATGATCCGCTGCTTGCGGACCATGTGCGTGCGGAGCGGGGCGATCGCGGCGATCTCGGAGACGATGCCCGTGACGTCCTCATCGCGGATGCGGGCGTCGATGGGCTCGAGCCACGCGAGGATCGTGGGCGGGTCGGCGGTCCAATCAAAGTGCAGGTCGGCCTCGGCGACCACGCCCACGATCGAGTCGTGGTCGCGGAGGTCGATGTTGCGATCGATCGCGATGGCCGCCGCGGCGCGGTACATGGCGCCGGTGTCGAGGAAGTCGAGCCCGAGGGTGTGGGCGAGGGCCCGGGCGACGGAGGACTTGCCGGTGCCCGCCGGGCCGTCGATCGTGACGACGAGGCGGACGGAGGGGGGAATGGAGGCCGGCACGGGTCGCTCCTGCCCGGAGGCGGGCCGATGGGTGGCGGTGTGCGTCGCGCTAGGCATGGGGCGTCAGCCTCCGGCGAGTTCCTCGAGTGCGGCCTCGAGCGCGGCCACGCTGTGGAGGATACCAAGAGACACGTCGTCATCGCCTCGGTAATCCACAGCGAGCGTGCCCTCGTATCCCACGGCCTGGACGGCCGCGAGCAGCGGGGTCAGCTCGTAGGGCGTGTGCAACGGTGGAGGCTCGTCGTCGATCGCTTCGAGCAGGGCCTCGAGGCCCCCACCACCGCCGCCGCCGATCAGGGCCGCCATCAGATCGTCCTCGTCGCCGCCGGCGTCCTCATCGGACTCGGCCTCGGCGTCGGCGTCGCTGGGCTTGGCTTCGCCGGCGTCGTCGGCGGAGTTGGCCTTCTTCTTCGCGGGTGCCGCGGCTGGGGGGGGCTCATCGAAGTGGAGCGTCGTCGCGTTGACGAGCGACGCATAGGGCGTGATGCGGCGGAGATAGGACTCGGGGTCGTCGGTCGCCG
>CAYQAD010000208.1:3593-4718 GCA_964415125.1 uncultured Phycisphaeraceae bacterium
GAGCCCTTGAGGATGTCGGTCGTGAAGTTCACGCCGTGCACGCCGAACTGGTCCTTGGCGTACTGCGGGAGGTCCTCGGCGGTCACGACGGGGCGGGCCCGGCCCTTGGGCTTGACGAGCGAGCGGACCGCGTTGGTGTTCAGCGTGAGCAGCACAGCGGGCGACTGTACCGAGCCCGAGCGGCGGTGGCGAGGGGGGGCGGGGGAAATCGGCAACGGCGGCCGAGCAGAACGCGGCGCACGCCGATCCGCGTAGACTGCAAGGCCGCCCGGAGCATCCTCCATCGGCGGGGCAAATCGCAGCGGAGCGCCGGTGCGTCCGCCGAGGGCTATGCAACGAAAGGACCGTGCGTGATGGCGATGCCGACCGATCGGAAGTACTCAGAGACGCACGAGTGGTTCAAGCTCGAGGGCGACACCGTGACTATCGGGCTCACGCAGTTCGCGGTTGATCAGCTCACCGACGTGACGTTCGTCGAGATGAAGGAAGCGGGCACGGACGTCGACGCGGGCGACTCGGTCGGCGAGGTCGAGAGCGTGAAGACGACCAGCGACGTGTACAGCGTCGTGGGCGGCACCGTCGCGGCGGTCAACGCCGCGACCGCCGACGACCCCGCGATCCTCAACAGCGATCCGTACGAGGCGGGCTGGCTGATCAAGATCACCGTGGGCGATGCGGCGGCGGTGGATGAGGTCATGGGCGGGCTGATGGACGCCGCGGCGTATGAGGCGGCGCACGGCTCATGACCCAAGCCGCGGCCGAGACCCATGCCACACCCGACTCGGCCGGCGCCCCCCGCGTCCTGTGTGTCGATGCGCACAAGACCTACACCACCGGCGGCCGAAGCGTCCAGGCGCTTCGCGGCGCGAGCCTGCGGATCGACGGCGCGGGCTTCTTCGCGGTCATGGGCCGATCGGGCAGCGGCAAGAGCACGCTGCTGCACCTGCTCGCCGGGCTCGACCGCCCGGACTCGGGGCGTGTCGAGCTGGACGGCGTGGACGTGGGCGGGCTGAGCGACCGGGCCGCCACCGAGTTCCGCCGCACGCGCCTGGGCATCGTCTTCCAGAGCTTCAACCTCGTGCCGACGCTCTCGGCCGAGGAGAACGTCGAGCTGCCGGGCATGCT
>CAYQAD010000209.1:0-4712 GCA_964415125.1 uncultured Phycisphaeraceae bacterium
CCGTGTCCTCGTCGACGCACACGCGCCACGCGCGCTGGAGGAAGCGGTGAAGCCCCGAGATGTCGCGGGTGTTCCAGGGCTTGCTCGCGTCGAGCGGGCCCATGTACATCTCGTAGAGGCGGAAGGTGTCGGCCCCGAACTCGGCGATGATGTCGTCGGGGTTGACCACGTTCTTCAAGCTCTTGGACATCTTCGCGGTGACCTGTCTCACCGCGCCGCCCGTGGCGCGCTCGACGAACGCGGGGGTGTCCTTGTCGCCCTGCCCGTCGACCTCATCGACCTCGTCGAGCGCGACGAGCGAGCCGTCGCTGCGCTGGTAGGCGAACGACGTGATAAGCCCCTGGTGGAAGAGCTTCTTGAAGGGCTCGGGGCTTCGGACGTGCCCGAGGTCGTGGAGGACCATGTGCCAGAAGCGCGCGTAGAGCAGGTGGAGCACCGCGTGCTCGGCGCCGCCGATGTAGAGGTCCACGCCGTGCTCGCCCAGCCAGTAGTCGTCGGCCTCGCCGGAGAGGAACCGCTCGGTGTTGTGCGGGTCGGCGTACCGCAGGTAGTACCAGCAGCTGCCCGCCCAGCCGGGCATGGTGTTGGTCTCGCGCGTGACGGGCGCGTCGGCGGGCAAGCCCTCGACACCGACCGCGCCGGCCGTGGTCCGGACCCACTCGGTCGCCTTGCCCAGCAGGGGCACGGGCACGTCGCTCTCGACGGGCTTGTAGTCCGCGAGCTTGGGCAGCGCGACGGGCAGCTGGTCCTGCGACACGCCGTGGTGCCGGCCTTGCTCGTCCCACACGATCGGGAAGGGCTCGCCCCAGTACCGCTGCCGGCTGAAGAGCCAGTCGCGCAGCTTGAAGTTCACGATCGCCTTGCCGTGCCCCTCGGACTCGAGCCACGCGGCGATTCGCTTCTTCGCCTCGGGCACGGGCAGCCCGTCGAGGCTCACGCCCTCGTTCGCGGAGTTTACCAGTCGGCCGGCGCCGGCGTACGCCTCGCCGAACTCCGTGTAGAAGGCGGCCGCACCGAGCGATTGCTGGGCCTTCTCGCACGTCTCGACGCCCATGCTCTCCAGCGCATCGAGCCAGACCACCTGCGTCGAGCCGATCTGCTGACCGACCGCGCCGGGGAAGTCGTCGACGCAGCGCTCGAGATCGATCTGCTGCCCGCCGTCGCGCGGGTTGTCGCGGATCTGCTTCAGCGCCGCCGGGAAGCCCTCGTAGTCGATGTCGTTGGACGTGACGTACCCGAGCAAGTCGGCAAGGGTCGTCGCCCAGCGCGTGGTGCGCTCGTCGCCCTGTGCCTGATCGAGGAACCAGCGCATGACCAGGATCGTGCGCGGGTAGACCACGTCGCGGATCGCCAGGCCGAACTTCTGCGCGAAGGCGTAGTCGCGCGTGTCGTGCGCGGGCACCGCCATGATCGCGCCGGTGCCATAGCCCCACAGCACATAGTCGGCGGTCCACACGGGGATGCGCTCGCCCGTCGCCGGATTCACCGCGTGGATGCCCGTGAAGACGCCCGTCTTTTCTTTGCCCTCTTGCCGCTCAAGATCGGAGCGATTGCGAGCCGCCTGGACGTACGCGCGCAGCTCGTCGGTCGGCGTGTCCGGGCTGGGGCTTGCCAGCACGTTGTCCACGAGCGGGTGCTCGGGCGCGACGACCATGTACGTGGCGCCGAAGACCGTGTCGGGCCGGGTGGTGAAGACGCGTAGCTCGTCGAGCCCGGGCGCATCCTCGAGGCGGAAGACGACCTCCGCGCCCTCGCTTCGGCCGATCCACTCGGTCTGCATCGCCTTGGTGGACTCGGGCCAGTGCACGTCGGCGAGGCCGTCGAGCAGGCGCTGGGCGTAGGCGGTGATGCGGAACATCCACTGCTTGAGCGGGCGGCGGACCACCGGGTGGCTGCCGCGTTCGGACCGCCCGTTGACGACCTCCTCGTTGGCCAGCGCCGTGCCGAGCTTCGGGCACCAGTTGACGGTCTGCTCGCCGACGTAGGCGAGGCGCTGGCTGTCGATCACGTCCCGGCGCTCGTCCTCGCTGAGCTCGTGCCATTGGCGCGTGCCGACCGGCTCGCCCGCGACCGGCCCGAGCGTCGCGGCCGCGCCCACGTGCACGAGCTCGCCATCGATGCCTACGCGCAGGTCGCCCGACTCGAGCTGCGCGACCAGCTCGGCAATCGGGCGGGCCCTCTTCACGTCGGCGTCGAACCACGAGTTGTAGATCTCGAGGAAGATCCACTGGGTCCAGGTGTAGTAGCCCTCGTCGATCGTGCCGAACTCGCGCGACCAGTCGTATCCGAAGCCGAAGCGCTGGAGCTGGCGGCGGAAGTTGTCGATCGCGCTGCGGGTCGTCTCGGCGGGGTGCACGCCCGTCTGGATCGCGTACTGCTCGGCGGGCAAGCCGAACGCGTCCCACCCCATCGGGTGCAGCACGTTGAATCCCCGCATCGACTTGTATCGGCAGAGGATGTCCGTGGCGGTGTAGCCCTCGGGGTGCCCGACGTGCAGGCCCGCGCCGGAGGGATACGGGAACATGTCGAGGCAATAGAACTTGGGCTTCGAGGCGTCGAAGCGCGTCTCGATCTGGTCGGCAAGCGCGGCGTTGTAGCGGTGGGCCGGGGCGGCAGGACCGCCGGCTTCGGCGGAAACGGGAGAGCTGGCGGCGTTGTCGGCGTGGGTCTCGTCAGGCATCGCGGCAAGTCTAGACGCGGGCCCGACGCGCTCCGGGCTGGTCCGCGGCTGGCCGCATCGGCTTCACGCGCATGCACACGGCTTCACGCGGTTCTACGCGCCCGCGGTGCCCGCCTGCGGGCGGGCGCTCGGGGACGCCGGCGTCGTCTTGGACTCGGTCCGCCGTGCCGCGCGCTCGGCGAGAAAGCGCTTCGCCTCGCCCGCGAGGTGGAACGAGCCGGTCACGACGATCAGATCGCCCCGCCCGGTCGCCCGGACCGCGATCTTGACCGCCTCCTCGAGCGAGCCGGCGACCTGGGTCATCTTGGTCGAGGTCTTCTCGAACTCGCCCCGCAGCTCGGCCGGGTCGCTCGCTCGCGGGTTGTCCGCCGCCCGCGTGAAGATCACCTTGTCGGCACCCATGTCGATCTTCGCGAGCAGCCCGGGCACGTCCTTGTCCGCGGCGCACCCGAAAATCATCACCATCGAGTCGTACCGAACGTGCGCGCCGATCGCGCGGATCAGGCCCTCGAGCGACTCGGGCGTGTGCGCCCCGTCGAGGATGATCCTGGGTGAGTGCCAGGCCATCTCCATCCGCCCGTTGGCGGGCGTCTTGGCGAGGCCCTCGGCGACGAAGCGCTCGGGCGTGTCGATGCCGCGCTCGCGGAGGCGGTCGAGCACCGCCAGCGCGATGCCGCAGTTGAGCGCCTGGTGCTCGCCCTTGAGGGGCACGGCGAGGTGCTCGAAGTTCGAGTGCGGGCTGGTCACACACACCCGCGCGTGGGGCCCGAGCTCCGGGCTCGCCTCGAAGCGGTAGGAGAAGTCGACCTCCGCGCCGAGGACCTCAAGGGTCGCGCCGACCTCCTCGGCCTTGGCGCGGAGCACCTCCATGACCTCCGGCTCCTGCTGCATCGTGATGCAGGGCACGCCGGGCTTCATGATGCCCGCCTTCTCGGCCGCGATCTTCTCGACGGTGTCGCCCAGGATGTTCGCGTGCTCGAGCTGGATCGCGGTGATCGCGCACACCTCGGGCATGACCACATTCGTCGCATCGAGCCGACCGCCCAGCCCGACCTCGAGCACCGCAACGTCCACGGCCTGCTCGGCGAAATACGCCAGCGCCAGGCAGGTCAGGCACTCGAAATAGGAGGGCTCGCCGTGCTTGGCAGGCATGCGGTCGGCGGCGGTGGCGACCTTCGCGAGCAGGCGGACGAAGTCGGCCTCGCTGATCCACTGGTCGTTGACGCGGACCCGCTCGCGCACGTCCATCAGGTGCGGGCTGGTGTAGACGCCCACGCCCAGCCCGCAGGCCGAGAGGCACGAGCCCAGCATCTCCACGACGCTGCCCTTGCCCTTGCTGCCCGCGACATGCAGGAACCGGACCGACTGCTGCGGCTCGCCGAGCTCGGTGAGCAGGGCCCGCGTGCGATCGAGCTTGAAGGCGCTCGTGTCGACCCGGCTCTCGCGGGTGCGCTCCAGGTTCACCCGTCCGTCCAGCCAGCGCATGGCCGAGGCGAGCGAGGCGAAGCTCTTGGCCCGCTTTTTGCCCTTCGACGCGTCGCCCGATGTCGCTTTGGAGGTGCGGGCGGCGGGTTGGGAGGGTCGAGCGCTGGCCATGCGACGATCGTAGGGACTCGCCGCAGCGATCCAAAGCGCTTCGGCGTCCGATTCGGCGGCCGATTCCACCCAATCGCGTTGCCGAAACGCACCCCGCCCCGGACGGCATGTGGACAAGCTGTTGGCTTGTACGCTGCGACCCCCCCGCTGGGCCGAGCGCATCGGCTGCGCAACGAGAGCCCCGCACAGAGGAGCACCGACGCCATGGGCCAAGTCACCGATCACTTCTTCACCGAGTCCTGGCGTGTCCTGCGGATCATGGCCGAGTTCGTCGAGGGCATCGACACGCTCGCCCACCTGCCCCCGGCCGTGTCGATCTTCGGGTCGGCGCGCACGAAGCCCGGCGCGGAGTGGTACGACGCGGCCGAGCGCCTCGCGGCGCTGATCGCCAAGCGCGGCGTGGGGGTCATCACCGGCGGCGGGCCCGGCATCATGG
>CAYQAD010000210.1:0-4710 GCA_964415125.1 uncultured Phycisphaeraceae bacterium
CGACGCGGGAGCGGAGGCGGTCGAGGAAGTCGCTCGGGCCCGCGGTGAGGGCGACGAACATGTCGCGGGCGGGGGTGGCGACGTAGAAGTCGCCGCCGAGCTGGGGGGCGAGGCGGTTGAAGAGGTCGGAGAGGAGGAGGCGTGCGGCGTCGTAGCCGTCCTGCTCGGTGAGGATGGCGGCGCGGCCGCCCTCCTTGGACTCGATCATCTGGAAGTGCAGCTCGGGGGCGTACTGGACGAGGTTGGATCGTGCGATCTCGTCGAGCTCGTCGATCTCGAGGCCCCAGCGGACGACCTGCTCGGTGGTGATGGAGACGGTCATTTGGGGCAGGTCGGTGACGAAGACGACGACGGTGTTGTTGACGTAGGGGATGTGGGCGACCATGTCGCGGGAGAGGTGCTCGAAGATGGACTCGGGCTGGATGCGCGGCATGATGCGCGGGCGGGCGAAGCTCAGGTCCATGTCGGAGAGGTTGAGCGCGTCGGAGGTGAAGAGCTGGTCGAGGTAGTGCTCGACGATCTCGACGCCTCGGTGGGGCTCGTGCTTGACCATGCGGAAGAGGTTGTCGAGGTCGAGCCGGCGGCCGTTGACGATGAGCTCGCTGGGGCCGACGAGGTCGATGGCGTAGTCGGGCTGGAGGCGACGGAGGAGGGTGGCGACCTGCTCGGCGAAGGCTTCGGGTTCTTTGGGCATGCTCGCCATGGTCTCGTTTCCTTTCCGCGTGGCCCGCGGGATTGCGCGTTGGTGCTGGAGTTGCCGAGAGGTTCGTGTTGTGTGCGCGGGCGGGGACCGTGTGGTCCGCTGGGGCTTGGGCGAGGCGAGGTGCGTCGGACGCCGGTTGGTTGTTGCCGCGTTCCAGCGAGCGCTGGGTTGCGAGTGTGTGTTCGCGGGATCGCGAGTGCGGCGGATGTATCGACGGAGCGCTTCGGACGGGTCAGGCTGGTGGTTCCGGCGGAGGCGCGAAGTGGGTGCGCAGGCGGTACAGGTGCGCGCACGGGTCCGGGAACTGGCGGGAACTCGCGGGGCGCGGGGGCGGATGGGTGTTTATGGGTCGCTGGCGGCCCGGCGGGCACGGCTCTGGGACGTGGGGGCGGTGGCGGCCGATTTGGTCGGGGGTTGGGGCGGCGGTTCGGTCGGGGGTTTGGGCGGGGTTTTGGACGTGATGGGGCGGGTGCCCGCGTGCGGTTGGCCGAGGGTGGTGGTGGTGCGTAGAATCGCCGCCTTGGTGGGCCTGGAGCCGTCGTGTGTGGACGGGAGGGCCCGCGAGCTTTGGAGACGACCGTGACCGAGCAGGAAATCGAAGCAAAGGTGATCGACATCGTGGCCGAGCAGCTCGGCGCTGAGAAGGGCAAGATCAGCCGCGACACGAGCTTTGTCGAGGATCTGAACGCCGACAGCCTCGACACGGTCGAGCTTGTCATGGAGTTCGAGGACGAGTTCGAGACGAGCATCCCCGACGAGCAGGCCGAGCAGATCAAGACGGTCGGCCAGGCGATCGACTTCATCAAGCAGGCCAACGGCGTCGACTGACGCGGGCCGACCCGCCCGCGCCCCTTGCGGGCCGGCGGGGCGGGCGGACGTTGCCGAGTCCGAGCGTGCGTCATGGCTTTGGCGGGCGATCGGTGATTGCTGTGCTGCCTTGGTAGCCAGGCACGGAGGGTCGCGGTGAGCGCACAGAAGCGTGTTGTCATTACCGGTATGGGCGCGGTGACGAACCTGGGGTTCGACGCTGCGAGCACCTGGGCGGGCATGCGCGAGGGGCGCAGCGGCATCTCGGCACTCGGCGGGGATGAGTTCGACAAGTACCACCCGAACTGGTCCGTGCATGTCGCGGGGCAGATCAAGGGGTGGGACCCGATGCCCGTGCTCGACAAGCGCGAGGCGCGTCGCCTGGACCGCTGCACGCAGCTCGGCGCGGTCGCCGCGGCCGAGGCGGTGAAAGACTCGGGGATCGACTTTGAGTCGTTCGACGTGCCCCAGCAGGAACGCTGCGGCGTGGTGATCGGGTCGGGCATCGGCGGGATCGAAACCATCGAGATCGGCGTGGGCGTGCTGCACAATCGCGGACCCGACCGGATCAATCCGTTCACCGTGCCAGGCCTGATGGCCAACGCGGTGAGCGGGAACATCTCGATCCGCTTTGGGCTCAAGGGCCCGGCGTCGACGCACGCGACGGCGTGCGCCTCCAGCGGGCACGCGTTCGGCGATGCGTTGCAGTATCTGCGGCGTGGGCTTGCGGATGTGATGGTCGTGGGCGGGGCGGAGGCGGCGGTGACGCCGCTCTGCGTCGGGGCGTTTATGACGATGAAGGCGCTGAGCGGCTTTGACGGCGACCCGGCCAAGGCGTCTCGGCCCTTCGACCAGCGGCGGGACGGGTTCATCCTGTCCGAGGGCGCGGCGATGTTCACCCTCGAGACCGAGGAGCACGCCAAGGCCCGCGGGGCGACGATCTACGCCGAACTGGTCGGGGCGGCCAACAGCTCGGACGCGTCGCACATCACCGCGCCGGACCCCGACGGGCTCGGCGCGGCGCGGAGCATGCGGTGGGCGCTGCAGGACGCGGGGCTCGTGCCGGAGCAGATCGACTACGTGAATGCGCACGGCACGAGCACGCCGCTGGGCGACAAGGCGGAGATCGCGGCGGCGATGGCGGTGTTCGGCGAGCACGCCCGCAAGAGCGCGGGCGGGAAGCTGTTGATGAGCTCGACGAAGAGCCTGCACGGGCACTGCCTGGGCGCGTCGGGCGCGGTGGAGCTGATCGCGTGCATCCAGGCGGTGCGCGAGGGCGTGATCCCGCCGACGATCAACCTGGACGAGCCGGACCCCGAGTTCGACATCGACCTGGTGCCGCACGAGGCGCGGGAGCGCCCGGCGCGGTACGCGATGGACAACACGTTCGGCTTCGGCGGGCACAACGTGACGCTGATCGTCGGGCGGTACGACGGCTAGGCGAGCCGATCGCGCGGGTCGGGCGGTTTGGGGTCAGCCCCGAGCCGACGACGCCCCCCACTTCCATGCTG
Source organism: uncultured Phycisphaeraceae bacterium (assembly GCA_964415125.1). Lineage (GTDB taxonomy): Bacteria > Planctomycetota > Phycisphaerae > Phycisphaerales > UBA1924 > CAYQAD01. The sequence continues at coordinate 3,022 of CAYQAD010000210.1, forward strand.
GTTAAGTCGGTTGCTGTTGGGCGGTGCTGTTGGCACGCGCGTTGCGGCGTGGGCTGCTGGAGCCGTTGGCGTGCGCAGGAGCTGCGCCGCTGGCGGCTGGGCGTTATGTGCGCCGTGGCGCGAGCCGATGGAGGTTGGCATGGGTAGCAGTGGCGGATCGATCGGGCGGCTGGAGGTGCCGATCAGCGTTCGGCTGGGCGAGCGATCGCTGCGCCTTCGCGAGGTGCTGGGGCTGGTGCCGGGGTCGATCATCGAGCTGCCTCAGCGGGCCGAGGACGAGTTGACGCTGGTCGTCAACAACAAGGCGCTGGGGCTTGGTCAGGCGGTGAAGGTCGGGGAGAACTTCGGCGTGCGGATCACGTTCATGGGCGACGTGCTCGAGCGGATGGAAGCGATGATGACCGGGTCGCTCCAGATGGGCGACGGCGACGAGCCCGAAGAGGACGACGACGCGGCGGCGCTGGCCGAGGCGATGCTGGCGGGGCAGCTATAGCAGGCGCGATCGGGATGTCGGACTCGAGGCCCGGCCTTAGGGGTCGGTCGGTTGTTCGCCCGAGCGGAAGTAGTACAGGGCGTAGTCATTGGTTTGGATTGCGCCCGGCTCCATCTCGATGTAATCGACGTGGCCATCGAAGAAGGCAAGAACTGCCTTGTTTCGTGCTCCATAGTCGCCGGCCCACCCTTGCCAGTCGGCAGGGGCATCGTCGGGATCGGCATATGGGATCACGTCGAGGAGCTTGTCGCCGTACATGACAAGCTTGGCCGGGTCGAGGTCGCTGCCTTGGGCGAATCGGCGGATCCCGTTCTGGAAGGCGCGGGCGAATCGCTCGGTGTTGTTTCTGCCTGTTGCACGGGCAAACTCAAAGTCGAACCAACGGCCCTGGGACTGGTAGGTCGCACCGACGTCGTCATACGTGCTGATAGAGAAGTCTGGCTCAACGTACTGCCCATCACGGGGACTGCGGACGCGCTTGATGTTGTACGAGCTCTTGTCAGCCGGCGACTTGAAGGCTTCCAGTTCCCACTGGCTGCGGTTTGTGCTGGGCGTCGGCACGTAAACCGTGATGGGTCGACCGGTGATGATGTCGGTCGCGCCGCGGGCCCGGAGACCGTCGGTGTTGAAGTTGTAATCGGGGTAGAGGTAGGGGTTGAGTGGTCGAAGCGGACCGGGAACATCAAAGATGCCCTGCGAGATGGTGTTCCAGGCCCTGTCGGCGTACTTGCCGCCGTAGGACCAGGTGCACCAACCCGCGGCTCCTGCCGCGGCCGCGTTGCCTGCGCCTTGGACCGGATTCCACGGCAGCCAGTTGTCGTACTCGAGCTGGTACTGGACGCTCGCGATCTTGATCTGCCGAAGGTTGTTCATCGAGGCGATGCGCTGGGCGGCCTGTCGGGCGGCGCCGAGGCTCGGCAGCAGGATGCCGATGAGCAGGGCGATGATCGCGATGACGACCAGCAACTCGATGAGCGTGAAGGCTGTGCGGTTGGAACGAGCTGGGCTGGTACTCGACGTGGGCATGGATGGGCTCGCGGGTGTGGGGGGACAGGCGATTATGTGGCGGCGTGCTGGTCGGGGTGACGCGCGAGTGGCTTAGGGGTTGCCGTTGGGGATGTTTTCTTCGTTCTCTCCGGCGCCGAAGAAGTAGAAGCTGTAGTCCTTGGTGCGGACGGCGCCGGGCTCGAGGGTGA
>CAYQAD010000211.1:0-4707 GCA_964415125.1 uncultured Phycisphaeraceae bacterium
CGTGTAGCGGTTAGGGAAGGTATCGAGCTTGACGCGGAAGTCGGGAATCCAGAAGGAGTGGATCACGTCGGTCGAGACCATCGAGAACTCGATGGGCGTGTCGACCGGCACGACAAAGACGGGAATGTCCACAGAGCCGTTGCGCTCGAGCAAGAACGTGCTGCCACCGTCGGGGTACGTCGCTTGCCAGTTCCACTTGACGGCCGTGATGTCGATGCGGATGGGGTTGGCCTTGACCACGTGCTGCTGGACGTAGCCCTTGAAGCCCCAGATGAAGATGACCAGGAGCAGCAGCGAGGGCACGACCGTCCAGGTGATCTCGAGGGGCGTGTTGTGGCTGGCGCTCTTGGGGGCGGCGACGCCGGCACGGCGGCGGTACTTGACGACCCACCAGAACATCAGGCCCATCAGCAGGACGAACGAGAAGACGCTGACCCAGAAGATGAAGATGAACAGGCCGTCGGAGTAGCGCCCGATCTCGGAGGCGGCCTCGTCACGGAACCACAGCTCGGTGAGCCAGCTCCCGAGCGTGGTCGGGTGCGAGAGTCCGGCGGCGGCGGATTGGATTGCGTTGATCGTCATGATGATCTCATGCCCCCGTGCCCGCGTTGGCGAGCGTCGAGTGAGGAACGGTGCGTGGGGATGTGTTCGGTGCGCCCGCGTCCGATCGCGGTGTCGAGCTTCGGCGGCGGCGTCGCTCGCGGTAGAAGAGGACCGAGAGCCAGATCGCGATGGCGACCATGGTGATCAGGCCGCCGAGCTGCATGACGCGGAAGGCCTGGAGCGTGTACGCGCCGGACTCGGGGTCCCAGACGAAGCAGAAGCCGATGGCCGCGTCGCCCAGGCTTTTGGTGAGCTTGCCCTCGGCGGCGTCCATGAGCGAGAGCTTCACGTCGCGCGCGGGGTACTGCAGCCCATGGAGGTAGCGGCTGACCACGCCCTCGGGCGTGAGGGCGAAGATGACGCTCGGGTGCGCGTACTCGCCGTTGTCCAGCGCGTTGTAGCTGAAGCCGACCGCGTCGGCGAGGGCCTTGACGTTCTGGTAGTCGGCGGTGTGGAAGGCGTAGCCGGCGCGGACCTTGGAATCGATCGGGTGGTTGTCGTAGCCCGCGAGCATCGCGGCCTTGGCGGCTGCGGCGTGGGTGGTGGTCTCGGCGGTGCGGAAGGAGATGACCAGCGCGTTGTAGTCGTGCCCCACGGTGAAGTCGATGTCGTTCATCGCCTCGGTCATGCGATCCATGACCATGGTGCAGATCATCGGGCAGTCGTAGTAGACCAGCGCGAGCAGCACGGGCTTCTCGCCGTCGAAGTACTTGCGGAGCGGGACGGTCTCGCCCTTGGCGTTGGTGAAGATCAGGTCGAGGGGGACCTGCTCGCCGAGCCGCTCGGTGACGCCCACGCCCTCGGCCTCGCGGGGCGTGCGGTTGAGCTGGGCCGACGCGGGCGCGCACGCGAAGACCGCAGCGAGCGCCGCTGCGGCGATGTGCGTCGCGATGGCCCGAACGGCGTTCACCGGTTCTGGTCCTCCCGCTGCTTGTACTGCTCGATGACCTTGGCCTTGGCGACGTCGATGGGCAGGGCGACCTTGCCGTCCTCGGCCCAGTTGTACGTGGAGAGGTTCGCGTCGACGGTGGCGCGGTAGACGTTGTAGGTCTCGCGTGCCGAGACGGTTTCCTGCGACTCGGCGCGGACGCGCGAGGAGTACGACGCGAGATAGACGCCCACGACGACCGCGACGACGAGCGTCACAACGCCGAAGAACAGGATGCCCCCGATGATGCCGACGGGGTTGGCCGTCGCGCCGTGCTCGTCCTGGGGTGCGCCCTCGGCGGCGGTGTGCGTGTGCCACTCGTCGGGCTGTTGGATTGGCGTGGCGGGTGTCTGTTGCATGTGCCGATGCCTTCTCGCTTAGCGCTCTCGCGGGCGCTCGTGCCGGGTGGAAAAAAGTCCTGCCCGACAAGATGAATTTCGATCCAACCGTATTCGCGGATGAGGGCTGGCGTGCGGCCGGCGTCCCTCAACCCGCTGTCATGTCGGGGGTTGTGCCCCCTGGACCACTCCTTTGCCCCCGCCCGTGTGGGGGAATCACGCGCCCCGCGAGCACGGGGCGAATCCTGGGAAGAACACGCCTAGACGTAGTTCTTGTGGTGCAGCGCCTCGTTGAGCCTGGGGTCGCCCGTGGGGATCAGCGGCGTGCGGCCGATCGAGCGGATCAGGATGCCGGTGTAGACCGCGATGACGCCCAGGATGCCGACCGCGTCGAGCCAGATGCCGCCCAGCCCGGGGCTCGCCTCGGCGAACTCGCGGACGTAGACGACGGGGCGGATGACGAAGACCATGTCGGCGATCTGCATGAGCAGCAGCCAGGCCGCGATGGCCGCGACAAGCAACATCGCCTTCTTGACGGGTCGGAAGATGAGGATGAGGAAGGGCACGACGAAGTGCCCGAAGGCGAGCAGGTAGTAGAGGTACTGCCAGCCGTTCTCCTTGCGAGCCACGAAGAAGGCGGTCTCTTCGGGGATGTTGGAGTACCAGATGAGGAAGTACTGGCTGTAGGAGATGTACGCCCAGAAGACGGTGAAGCCGAACATCAGCTTGGCGAGGTCGTGGAAGTGCTCCTTGGAGACCGTGCCGTCGAGCCGGCCCGTGCTCTTGAGGGCGAAGGCGATGATCGCAACGGCCGAGAGCGAGGAGAGGGCGGCGCCCGCGAAGTACCACACGCCCCACATGGTGGAGAAGAAGCGGTAGTCCAGGGCCATCATCCAGTCGAAGGCGACGAAGGCGGTGGTCAGCGCGAAGGCGAGGATGCCCCAGCCGGACATGTAGCGGAGCTTGCGCGAGATTGCGACGTCGCCGGTCGAGTCCTGCTTGACCGAGAGGCCTTTGAGCGCCCGGGCGATCGTGACCCAGACGACGAGGTACACGGCGCAGCGGATGAGCCAGAAGGGCACATTCAAGAACGCCGCCTTCTTCTCGAGCAGGTAGGGCGCCTCGATCACGCCGGCCGCGGCTTCCTGACGCTGGGTGATCCACTGCATGAGCATGCCGCCCTCGATCAGCCCGAGCGAGGAGGCGACCTCACCGAGGATGAAGGGCAGCGAGAGCACCGCGACGACGGGCATCATGCCCGCGAGGTTCTCGAACTGTCGGCGGAGCGTGACGCTCCAGCCGGCGTTGACGAGGTGGAAGATCATCGTGAAGAACATGCCGCCGAGGCTGACCGCGAGGACGGTCATCAGGCCGACCAAGTACGCGGCCATCGCGTGGCGGGCGCTGACGGCAAACGCGCCGACGAGCGTGAGCAGCAGCAGCACGAGCCCCACGCCCACGAGCACTCGGAAGAGGTTGTCCGAGATGGAGCGGGGCAGGGAGATGTTGTCGGCCTCGAGCGCTTTGCCGGCACGGTCGCGGCCGGAGAGCGTGGGGCTGGTAATCGTGGGGATCGCGCTCACGCGTCACCTCCGTCTGGGTCTGTTGCCTCGGGGGTCGAGCTGGCTTGCGGCGCGGGCGACTTCTGCTTGAGGATCTCGGCCTCGCGGGCGGGGACATCCTCGAGCGTGCCCGAGCGCGACGCCTGCAACGCGCGGAGGTAGGCGACGACGCCCCACGCCTCGGTCTCGGTGATCGCGTGGGCGTAGCCCGGCATCTTCTGGACGCCCTGGGCGTCGTACACGCCTTGGCGGACGACGTGCCAGAGGTAGCCGTCCTTGCCGGTGTCCTCGTTGCGATCGGCGTACTTGGGGTCGTAGAAGGAGGGCACGGGATACGACCAGCGCTGCCCGACCATGCCCTTGCCGTCGCCGGTGTAGCCGTGGCACACGGCGCAGTAGGTGTTGAACCCGCGCTGACCGACGTCGAGGAGTGCGGCGTCGACCACGACCGAGTCGGGGATCTCGGCGAGCCAGGTGCCATCGGCGGCCCGGCCGGTGTACGCCTCGGGATCGGCGCGGACGAGCTCTTCGCGCTCGGCCATCGCCTCGGCCCAGGGCTCGTCGCCCACGAGCACGGCCCGGCCGAAGGGCACGGTGCCCTGAACGGGCTGACGCATGGTCCGGCCGTCGGCGAAGAACTCGGTGGAGTCCTGGGCCTTGAAGCGGGGCTGATCGTCCATGCCTGGGAAGAACTGGCGGGGCCGCTTGTCGGTGCGGTCGCCGCGGCAGGCGACCAGACCGGTCGCGAGGCCGCAGGCGACGAGGCACGTCGCGGCACGCGCGGCGGTGCGGGACGGGGTGGGAGTCTTCGGTCGGGTCATGCTTAGGCGTCCTCCACCAGTTCGATGTCGTAGCCCTCGGCCGACTCGAGCAGCGCGCGGGTTTGCTCGGGGTCGAACTTCTTGTCGTCGGCCTCGATGTGGATGAAGAAGGCGTCGTCGGACGAGGCGAGGAACGACGCCTTCTTGAGCAGCGGGTGGTTGAACCGCGGCAGGCCGTTGAGCGCGAGCATCCCGAAGAGTGCGCTGAACGCGGCGAAGAGGATGCCCAGCTCGAAGGTGACCATCAGGAAGGGCTCCCACACGCCGTAGGGCTTGCCCTGCACGACCAGCTCGTAGTCGACGGCGGACATCCAGTACTGCATGAGGTAGCCCAGGCCCGCGCCCGTGAACCCGCCGGCGGCGACGATCAGGGGAAGCTTGGTGCGCTTCTCGCCGATCGCTTCTTCGATGCCGTGGATCGGGAAGGGGGCGTGCACATCCCACTTCTTGTAGCC
>CAYQAD010000212.1:0-1733 GCA_964415125.1 uncultured Phycisphaeraceae bacterium
GGCTGTCGCGCACGACAGTGTCGACCCGATCGATACAGATGGACGCAGAGCGCACGCCAGCACACGACTCGACGCTTCGTAGGCGTCGTCACATTCGTTCCGTCGCGAGCGCGACAGCGTTGGGATTCGCTGGCATGGCTGCCTGCCTGCTGCCAATGTTCGCGCAAAGCGACGAAGATCCAGCCGATTGGGTGCCGCCCCTCGTTGTTCTGTCGCTTCCTTACGGAATTCTCGGCGTTCTCATCACGTACTGCACGGGCGGATTGCGCCGCTGTGCGTTGACGCTGTGGGCGCCATGCATTGCGGTCGCGTGGACAATGACGCTGGGCGTGGCCGACGCGACCGACACGCTCGCGCTGGTGTACACCTTCCCGTTCACCGTCGCAGCGGCGTTTCTCGGATGGGCTGCGATTCATCGTCCGAAGTCGCTCGGTGATCGCTGCATCGTGTGCGGCTACTCCCTCGTGGGCATCCCCGCAGCCCGCTGTCCCGAGTGCGGCACGGACGACCCGATGGCGGTCGGCCATCGCACGAAGCCCCGCTGGTCCCCGCGGTGCCGGCGTATCTGTGCCGTGGGCCACGCGCTGATGATCCCCGCCGGTCTGTACCTCGCCCTGCACGTCCGCGGCGTTGTCTAGCGGGCGGCGCTCGCCCCGCCAGACCCGCCCTACACTCGCCCCATGAGCCTCATCGTCACCGGATCCATCGGCATCGACACCGTCGAGCTCCCCACGGGCGAGAAGCGCGAGGGCGTGCTCGGGGGGTCGGCGGTCTACTTCTCCGCGGCCGCCTCCTTCTACACCACCGCCCGCCTCGTCGCCGCGGTCGGCGACGACTTCCCCGACGAGCACCGGGCTGTGTTCGACACCTTCCCCAACATCGACCACTCGGGCCTCGAGGTGCGTGCGGGCTCGAAGACCTTCCGCTGGGGCGGCAAGTACCTCGACAACATGGACCAGCGCGAGACCACCTTCACCGACCTGGGCGTGCTCGAAGAGGCCCCGCCCCCAGTGCCCGAGGCGTTTGCCGATTCAAAGTGCATCTTCCTCGCCAACGGCCACCCGGCCGTGCAGCGCTCGCTGCTCGCGCAGTTCCCCGATCGCGCGATCGCCGTCGCCGACACGATGGACCTCTGGATCAACATCGCCAAGGACGAGCTGGTCGCGCTCATGGGCGAGATCGACGGGCTCGTGCTGAACTTCGACGAGGCCGAGCTGTTCACGGGCCTCAAGAACACCGTCGCCGCCGGGCGCAAGCTGCTCGAGTTCGGCCCGCGCTTCGTGGTCATCAAGAAGGGCGAGCACGGCTGCATCCTTGTCCACAAGGACGGCATCTGTGCCCTGCCCGCGTACCCCACCGACAAGGTCGTCGATCCAACCGGGGCGGGCGATTCCTTCGCCGGCGGCATGATGGGCCACATCGCCCAGGCCCAGGCGTCCGGCCGCCAGCCCGACCCGTCGTCCTTCGACACCATCCGCAACGCCCTCGTCCATGGCACGGTCGTCGCCTCCTTCAACATCGAAGCGTTCAGCCTCGACCGCATGGTCACGCTCACGACCGACGAGCTCAATGCCCGCTACGACGAGTACGTCCGCATGGTCCGCGTGGGCTGACGGGTGGTTGGGACTTATCTAGCGACTCACGATGCCTTGAAGTGAGAGGCATACGTCGCGGGCAAGTTGCTCATCTTGGTCAGTAGACAACCGGAGATTGCCGGTTCGGAGGGTCACTTC
>CAYQAD010000212.1:1743-4629 GCA_964415125.1 uncultured Phycisphaeraceae bacterium
GTCGTACCTGCGTCCCTACCAGGAGGCCGTCGCCCAGCACGGCCCGAAGTTTGAGAGCCTCCTCTGGCGCAACCGCGACTTCCAGCGCACGCGCTTCGCCGTGCTGGTTGATGCTGTGGATCTCACGGGTCGCGTCGTCGCCGACATGGGCTGCGGCAACGCTGACCTGGCCGAGTTCCTCGCGACCCACCACGTCCCGGTCAATCGCTACATCGGCGTCGAGGGCGTGCCGGCGCTCGCCGAAGCCAGCCGCGGACGTATCGAACAGCTCGACATCGAGGGTGCGATCGTCGAGGGCGACTTCGCCGAGCCCGACCTGTTCACAACCCTCCACGCCCAGCACGGCGTCGACGTGGTCATGTTCTCCGGCTCGCTCAACACCTTCGAGCAGCGCGATGCGCTGGCGGTGCTCGACCGCGCGTGGGCCTCGCTCGCGTGCGACAAGCCCGCCGAGGGCGGGGCGTTGGTCTTCAACTTCCTCTCGGCCGACAGCCCCAAGCCCGCGGCCACCGACCCGACCGACCCCGCCCGCCGATTCGACCCCGGCGTTCTGCTCGCCTGGGCCCGCCGAAAGACCCCGCGCGTGGTCTTCCGCCAGGACTACCTCGACGGACACGACGCGACGATCGCCCTGCTCCCGCCCACCGCCTGAGCGGGGCGGCCCGATTCGTCTACCATCCGCCCATGCGAACCATCGTTTTCCAGCACGGCGCCACCAAGGGCCCAGGCCGACTCGGCGCAACCCTCCGCGACCACGGCTTCAAGCTCGACATCCACCGCCTCGACCTCTCCCCCGCCGAGGGCGGCAAGCCCGTGCCCACCGACCTCGACAACGTCCAGGCCGTGGTGATCCTCGGCGGCGATCAGTCCGCCAACGACGCCCTGCCCTGGCTCGAGGCCCAGCGCGAGTTCATCCGCAAGGCCCACGCCGCGGAGCTGCCCATCCTCGGCGTCTGCCTCGGCGCCCAGCAGATCGCCCGCGCCCTCGGCGGCACGGTCGAGCGCCTCCCCGAGCCCCAGGTCGGGTTCCACCCCGTGTCGCTCAACCACCTCGGCCAGACCGAGACCGTCCTCCGCGGGATCCCGTGGACCGTGCACCAGTTCTGCACCAACAACGAGCACATCACGGCCCTGCCCGAGGGCGCCAAGGCGTTCGGCGCAAGCCCCTCGTGCCCGAACTCGATCTTCCACGTCGGGCTGCGCACCTTCGGCTTCCAGTACCACTTCGAGCTCGACCGCGCGTCGATCGACCAGTGGCGCGACATCTACGACGCAGACTTCGCCGCCGCCGGCCTCTCCCGCGACACGTTCAAAGCCCAGGCCGACGCCCGCTACGAGATGTTCGCACGCTCGGCCGATCGCTTGTGTGTCAACCTCGCGACGTTCTGCGTGCCGTTCGACCAGCTCACTGCCGTCTGACCCGCGTGCCCACCACACTCCGCATCACGCCGCCCACGGACTACCACCTCCCGCGCGACGCCTGTTCCTACGGCTACTTCCTGCTCGCGCCCAACCGCTGGCACCCACGCACCCAGACCCTCACCCGCACGCTCGCCACGGACGCCGGCCCGACCCGCCTCGCGATCACGCAGCCCGGCGTTGGCGACAAGCTCACCGTCCGCTGCGACCGCACGCTCGACCGCGCAAGCCAGCAGCGCGTCCGCGCCGGCGTCACCCGCATGCTCCGCCTCGACGAGCCCGCCGAGACGATCGCGCAGTTCCACAAGGTCGACAAGCGCTGGAAGAAGTCCGGTCGTGGCCGACTCTTCCGCTCGCCCACGCTCTTCGAGGACATCGTCAAGACCGTCACGAGCTGCAACGTGCAGTGGCCGAGCACCGTGCACATGAACCGTCGCCTCTGCGAGGTCCTGGGCGACAAACACGACGCCGGCGGCACCTTCCCCACATCAGCGAAGATCGCCCGCACCCGCCCGAGCACGCTGCGCGCCCGCTGCCGATTCGGCTACCGCGACGCGCGGACCGTCGAGCTCGCCAAGCTGCGCCGCCGCGGCGCCATCGACGAGGCATGGCTCGAAGACCCCGCGACGCCCGACGAGGACGTGCGCGCGTTCCTCATCACGCTGCCGGGCATCGGCCCCTACGCGGCCGCCAACATCATGCAGCTGCTCGGCCGATACGCCCACCTGCCGCTCGACACCGAGTCCGTCCGCCACGGCAAGGTCGTGCTCGGCATGACCGGCACCGACGCGCAGATCATGAAGAAGGTCGACGCCCACTTCGCCCCCTTCGACGCGCACCGTTTCCGCTCGTACTGGTTCGAGCTCTGGTCGTTCTACGAGGCCAAGCGAGGCCCATCGCACCTGTGGGACCAGGACGAGGTCGGCAGCACGTTCACCGCGAGCCAGCTGTAGCGAAAGGACCACGCCCATGCCCACCGGCCTCAGCGAGCTCGTGCTCATCGTCGACGATGTGTCCGCTGGCGTGCGCTTCTATCGCGACCTGATCGGCCTCACGCTCGAGAAACCCGCGAGCGACGACTGGGCGTGGTTCCTGCTCGACACCGCCGGCCCGACCCAGCGGCTCGCGCTGGCGACCGGCCCGCTGCTCTTCGAGGAGCACTCGCCCAAGCCCGCCGGCCAGCGCTTCGGCACCGTGCACTTTGCGATCCAGATCACGCCCGACGAGTGGGACCAGATCCGATCACGACTCGATGCCGCGGGTGTTGAGGTCTTCGGCCCGACGCATTTCGACTGGATGGCCGCCACCGGGCACTACTGCTACGACCCGGCCGGCAACCTTCTCGAACTCTGGATCCCCGACGCCGCTACGCCGTAGTCGCCGGCGCCGAGGCGCTCGCGACGACCACCGGCTCGGGCAGCGGGATACCCGCCGCTTCGGCGTGGTCCTGGAGCGCCGCGACGCGCC
>CAYQAD010000213.1:0-4623 GCA_964415125.1 uncultured Phycisphaeraceae bacterium
TGGGCGATTCTGGCCGCTATTGCACGAGGCCCTTGGTGAGGCGCATGAAGGCGGTTTCGAGGTTGGTGGGCTCTTCGGTGAAGGTGTGGATGCGGAAGCCCTGATTGATGAGGACGTTGGGCAGGTCGCTGACGGCGTCGCCGAGGCGCTGGCTGAACGTCGCGTGGATGATCTGCCGGCCCGACGCGTCGGGGTGCATCGCGACCTTGTCCACGCCCTTCATCTTGCCGATCAGTTCCGCGGCCTCGTCGACGCGGCTCGCCACGCCGATGTGCAGCGTGTGACCGACGCTGGCTCGGGACATCACGTCGGCGACCGAGCCGGAGAAGAGGAGCTGGCCCTGCTCGATGATGCCGACGACGTTGCAGAGCTCGGCGAGCTCGTGGAGGATGTGGCTCGAGATGATGATCGTCTTGCCCATGCGCTTGAGCTCCTTGAGGAGCTCGCGCATCTCGATGCGGGCGCGGGGGTCGAGGCCCGAAGCGGGCTCGTCCATCAGCAGCACCTTCGGGTCGTGCAGCAGCACGCGCGCGACGGACAGGCGCTGGGACATGCCGCGGGAGAGGCTGTTGACCTCCGCGGAGGCCTTGTAGTTCAGGTCGGTGAGGTCGAGGACGTCGCCGACGACGCGCTTGCGATGGGCGCCGTGGATGCCGTACGCGCTCGCGAAGAACTCGAGGTACTCGGTGACGACCATGTCCTCGTAGGCGCCCATGAAGTCGGGGACGTAGCCGATGAGTGGGCGGATGTCGCGGTTCTGGTAGCCGACGGTGTAGCCGGCGATCTGGGCCTGGCCGGATGAGGGCTTGAGGAGCGTGGCGAGGATCTGGATGGTGGTGGTTTTTCCTGCGCCGTTGGGCCCGATGAAGCCGTAGCAGTCGCCCTCGTTGATTGTGAGGTTGAGGTTGTTGAGCGCGACGAGCTCGCCGTAGCGTTTGGTGAGGTTGACCGTTTCGATCATGGCCACGGGTCGGGCTCCGGCTTGCGGGTGGGAGGCGGGGCGTGTGCTTCGGACGGGGAAGGCTAGTCGCCCGTGGAATCGTTGCCCTCGAGCAGGCCCGAGGGGACACGGACGGGGGGCGGGGCGGCATCGAGTGGGTAGACCCAGCGGACGAGCGTGGTGCCGTCGGTCGGGACGGGCTCGGTGTTGCCCTCGACGTACATGCGCACGGGCGAGCCGTCGGGCCCGGTCGCGCTGACGGTGCCGACGATGATGAGGCAGGGGCGCGTGAGCCAGCGGGACAGGTCGAGGCCCTGCGTGTGCGTGCGGGCGGCGGCGAGCGGCATGTCCTGGATGTTCTGGCCCCGCGGCGGGGGCGTGAGCGAGGCGAAGAAGCTGATGGCCTGGAGGCGCACGCCTGGCGAGACCACGCCCGTCGCGTCGCCGATCGCGAAGGCCGAGCGGACCGTTGGCGTCAGGTCGCGGAGGTACTCACTGAGCAGGGAGCGTGCGCCCTCGTCCTTGGTGATCGCGGCGAGATCGAGCGGCGTGCCGGGCTCCCATCGCGGGAGCTTGAACGCGCGGGCGTCGGTGACAAGGTTGTCGCGCAGCGGCCTGCCCAGCGCGGTCTGTCCCGGGGCGGCGACGATCAGCACGTTCTCGAGTGCTGCGGGCAGCTCGTGGACGAGCGTGCCCTCGAGGACGCTCTCGTTGCGCCAAGCGTCGCGGTCGCGGAGGCGCACGGCGCCGACGCCGGCGTCATCGAGCGTGGGGCGGGGCATGCGCCAGATCGGGCCCGCGGACCAGTCGGCGACGAGGCGTTTGACGGTCGAGCGGACGGGCACGCGGACGGCCGAGGGCTGGCGGGCGGCGACGGCGTAGGGGCGCACGTCGGGGAAGCCGCCGCCGGTGGAGGCGTCGCCGCCGTCCCACGGGGCGAGTGTTGCCTCGACACCACCGCGGACCGCGCCGCTAGGCGCGGGCGCGCCGACCGCGATCGAGGCCTCGCCGTAGAACGGAATGAGCACGCTGACCCATGATCGGGCGCGTTGCACCGGCTGGCCGAAGACGTGGTCGATGATGGTGAAGTGGTTGGCGTCGACGGTGCGTGGGCGGAGGAGTGTCGCGCCGCCCCACGCGATGGCGGTGAAGAGGCCTGCGACGGCGACGAACGCGACCCAGGCGTGCCGGGCCCGGCCGGTGGCGCGCGTGATCGCGAAGCCGAGCGGGCCGGCGATGAGCCAGTAGGCAACGAAGACCGCGAACCCGAGGAGGACCCCCACCGCGGCCCGGCCGGTTTTGGCGACGCGGCTGGACAGGTCGGCGTCGTAGACGACGCGGACACGATCGGAGGGCGCTGCGCCCGCCTGGGTTTGCCGAAACGCGAGCTCGCCGCCGCTGACGAACTCGCCGCGTCTGCCGAGCACACGGTTCCAGAAGACGCTCGCCTCGGGCAGCCCCGCCTCGGCGAGGGAGGGCGTGGTGAGCGGAAGGCCGACGAGCGTGACCGCGCCGACGCCGACGAGTCGCTGCGCGACGACGCACGTGCCGTTGTCGCCGGCGAGCAACTCGCTGGCTTCGGCGGGTGTTGCGTCGGCCATCGGCGTGAGTGATTGGACGACGGTGGAGGCGGGGAGCGTGGCGTCGGGGTCGGTGGTGAGGAGGTAGCGGTACGGCTCGAGCGGGACGCCCGGGATGCGTCGGATGTCGACGCGCGGCAGGAGGCCGGCGAGCTCGTTGTTGATCGAGCGCGTCCACTCCTGGCCGGCGGTCGGGAGGACGACGACCAGGTGCCCTCCCCGGCGGACCCACGCGCGGATCGCGGCGGCGCGTTCGGTGCCGAGGGCGGCGGGGTCGCCCGCGGTCCAGACAATCGTGTCGAAGGCGGCCAGGCCCATCCATGCGTCGGGCATGGACTCGGGCGTGAGCGACGCGAGGACGGTGGTGAGCTCGTGGGCGTAGGGGGAATGGCGCATGCCGCTGGCGGCGGTGGTGTAGCGCGAGAGGCCGACGTCGTTGGTGCCGACGACACCGTAGACGATCTCGGAGGCCGGGATCACTCGTGCGCGGGGCGGCAGGAGTGAGGCTTCGCCGAGCATCCGGCCCGGGCGGAACGCGCCGACGCCGGGCGGGCGGTCGCCCTCGCGTTCTTCGGCGGCGTGGACGGTGACGGTGATCGCGTCGTTTCCGAAGCTGCTGGCGAGCCAGGCGTAGATCCAGACGCCTTGCCAGACGCCGGGGTTGAGCGTGACGGCGCGTTCGTACATGGGGGTGTCGCCGTCGGTGTCTCGGCCGGCGATTCGGACGAGGACGGTGCGGGAGCGCTGGGCGGTGTCGAAGAGGCGGAGTCGCACGCCGGCCCACCCGCCGACGCGGGCGCCACCGACGCCGAACTGCTCCAGCTCGATGGCCACCTCGCCGCTGCCGACGCCGGGCGCGCCGGATGCGCTGGGCGTGCCGGCCGTGGGCTGGGCGATCGCGTGCGGCACCGTGCAGAGCAGGGCGAGCAGCATCACCAACGCCGAGGCAGGACCGAGAATGTTGGCGGGGGGGGCACGCACGCGGGGATTCTACTGGATGGAGGCGGGGGCCAACGCAAGTCCGGCAAGACTTGGGCCGATCCCCCGCGTGGCATGGGCTACTCGACCTCGCTGGAACTCTCGACGCTGGTGGTGATCGTCGCGGTCGTGGCGGCGCCGATGCTGCTGTGCGTGCTTGGTGCGCTGGCGACGGACATGTGGAATCGCACGACCCTGCACGATCTGAGCGTGCGGGTGGCGAACCTGCGGATCGGGATGCTCCGCCGGGCTGCGGCCTTCGGCCAGCTCGACGAGGACGACGACCCGACGCTGGGCAAGGTCGACATCATCGAGGACGCACCGCAGCCGCAGGCTGCGAAGGCGGCGTGAGACGGCCGAACGCGAGTGGCTGGACGAGTCGCCGAGCCGCGCCGCTACATGCTGCGGAGGCGGTCGATCAGCAGGGCGTGGGATCGGCAGCCGAGGTCGAAGCAGTCGAGCTCGAACTTCTCGTTGGGCGAGTGGACGCGGTCGTCGTCGAGGCCGAAGCCCATGAAGATGGTGTCCATGCCCAAGCCGCTCTTGAGCAGGCCCGCGACCGGGATGGAACCGCCGGTCTTGATGAGTGACGCCTCGGCGCCGGATGCGTCCTTGAGGGCTTCGAGGGCGGCGGTGAGCGTGGGCGAGTCGATGCCGACGGTCGCGGGGTGGCCGCCGCCGTGGTCGTGGAGGTCCCATCGGCAGCCGGGGGGCGTGCGTGCTTCGAGCCAGGCGAAGAAGGCGTCGCGGATCGCGTCGGGGGATTGGTCGGCAACGAGTCGGAAGGAGACCTTGGCCGAGGCGTGGGCGGGGATGACGGTTTTGGCGCCCTCGCCGGTGTAGCCGCCGGAGATGCCGTTGATCTCGGCGGTGGGCCTGGCCCACTCGCGCTCCATTGCGGTGAAGCCGGCCTCGCCTCGGTCGGCCTCGGGCGGCAGGCCGATCTTCGCCAGCGCGGCGACGGGGTCGAAATCGAGCTTGGCCCAGGCGGCGCGTTCCTCGGGGGTGAGGGGGCGGACGTCGTCGTAGAAGCCGGGGATCGTGACGCGCCCGTTCTCGTCCCTGAGCTGGCCGAGGATCTGGGCGAGCAGGTTGTTGGGGTTGGGCGCTCGGCCGCCCCAGAGC
>CAYQAD010000214.1:0-4621 GCA_964415125.1 uncultured Phycisphaeraceae bacterium
CGCATGGCGTCCTCGACCATCTTGGCGGTGACGACGCCGTCGGCGGGCGGGTCGATGTAGGTGACGTCGAAGCCCTCCTTCTCGAGGCGCTTGCAGGGGTCGAGCGTTGCCTTGTGCTCGATGGAGTTGGTGATGATGTGGCCTCGGCACTTGCCCGAGCCCTCGGGCTCGCGGGCGTACATGCGTGCGGCGCCCTTGACGGCGAGGTTGTTCGACTCGGTCGCGCCGGAGGTGAAGATGACCTCCTTCTTGTCGGCGCCGAGGATGGCGGCGACCTGCTTGCGGGCGGTCTCGACGGCGTCCTCGGACTCCCAGCCGAACGCGTGGTTGCGCGAGCCGGGGTTGCCGAAGGTCTCGGTGAAGTAGGGGAGCATCGCCTCGACGACGCGGGGGTCGCACGGGGTGGTGGCGGCGTGGTCGAGGTAGATCGGGAACTTGATGTTGCTGGTGCCTGCCATGGCTGGGAACCCTCTGCCGGTTGACGCGGCCGAGTCGCGGGGGCCCGGATGGGCGGGGCGAAACGGACGCGGGTGTCCTGTTACTTTAGAATCATTCCAAACTACGCGACGAGTGTAGGGAACGGTTCGGGGGCCGGCAACGGATGCGGGCCCGTTCGTGACGGATTCGCTGCGGGGGCGGGATGGATGGGGGTGTGAAGCCGGAATCGGCGCGTCGGGGGGGTGTGTGCGGGGGCGGCACTGCTTGCCCTTCGGGTCAAGCAGTGGCACGGGGCACGGGGCACGGGGCACGGGGCACGGGCGTGCGCGGGGGCGTCTGTTGGGGGGAGCCGAGATCAGTCTTCGGCGGGGGCGTCGGCGGGTTCGTCGGCGGCGTGGCGGTCGAAGGTCATCTCGAGGCGGTTGCCGGCGTCGTTGTGGTGGGCCTCGGTCATGTAGGCGCGGATGAGCATGAGGCCTCGGCCCGAGGGGACCTCGAGGTTCTCATCCAGAGTGGGGTCGGGGACTCGGCCGGGGTCGAAGCCCGGGCCCTGGTCTTGGACGGCGATGCGGACGCGCTCGGGCGTGACGTCGTACTCGACGTGGATGGGCACGTTGCCCGGGAGATCGCGGTGGCCGTGCTTGAAGGCGTTGACCACGGCCTCTTCGAGGGCGAGGCGGATGGCGAACTGGGCTGCCTTTGGGTAGCCCGCGGCGGCGACCGCTTCGAGGACCGTGTCGCCCAGGCGCTGGGCGTCGTCGCGGCCTGGGGGCAGCGTGACGCGGTTGCTCGGCGGGATGGCGTTGGGCTGTGCTGCCATTCGTCGTCGCGGGTGGGCGTGCGATTAGTCGAAGCTGGACTGCGCGTCGTCGGCGGTCTCGTGGATCTCGAAGAGCTTGTTGAGGCGCGTGATGACAAAGACCTCGTAGATCTGGGGGTCGATGTCGGCAAGGCGGAGCTGGCCGTTGCGGTTGCGGACCTTGTTGTTGATCGTGATGAGCGTGCCGAGCGCGGCCGAGGAGAGGTGGTCGACGTTGGAGAAGGAGATGAGGATGCGGGGCGTTTCCTCGGCGTCGATGAGCGTGGCGATCTCGTCGTGGATGGCCTGGATGTTGGCCTCGTCGAGGATGTTGCGATCGACGAACTCGACGCGGGCGATGCCGGCGTCGCGTGTGATTCGGAGTCTGGAGTCGCTGGTTGCCATGGGTCGTCCTTGCGGGGGCAGCGGTGGGGCAGCGGTGATGGGGCGGCGGCGCGAGCGGCCGCCGGGGGAGGATGCCGGTGAAGGCGATTGGCGGCGTGATGATAGGGGGCGGGCTTGAAGGGGATCGGTTGGAGGGGGCATGAAAAACGGCCGCCGGCTTTGGATGCCGGCGGCCGTGGGTTGTCGGTTGCGCGACCGCGTCGCGTGGTCGTCTCGGCTTGGGGTGGTGTTAGCCGCCGAGCCCGGTGGAGAGCGAGTCGAGCAGGCCTGGGAAGGCTTGCTCCTCGTTCTCGTTCTGGATGAGGATGGTGGGCTTGAGGAGGATGAGCAGGGTCTGCTCGTCCTTGGTCTCGATGCGGTTGGAGAAGAAGCGGTTGAGGATGGGGATCTTGGAGAGCACGGGCACGCCGGTCTCGACCTCGGACTCGGAGACGAGGCGCTGGCCGCCGAGCAGGATGGTGCCCTGGTCGGGGACGGTCACGGTCGTCTGCACGCGGGTGACGGTCGCCTGGGGGAGCTGGATGAACGACTGGGTGTCGGCCGAGGAAACCAGCTGGCCGCCGGCGACGGCGGTGACCGCCTGTGAGGCGAAGTCGATGATGTCGGCCACGGCCGCGTCGACGTTCATGGTGACGTAGCGGCGGTCGGCGCTGACGGTGCCGGAGACGAGCAGACGCACGCCCTCGGAGATGACGTCGACGGTGGGGTCGAAGCCGACCGCCGAGTCGGAGACGACGGGCTGGAGGTCGGAGACGAACGAGGTCTGGGTGGCGACGTAGATGTTGGAGGTCTGGCCGTTGGTGAAGGTCAGGCGGGGCGCGGTGAGGGAGACCGAGCGTGTGTCGGCCTGGGTCGCCTGGATGAGGAAGTCGACCTGGATGTCGTCGAGGAACTGGCCCGCGATGCCCAGAGCGGGCGCGGCGCCGAGGATCGTGGAGGCGATGCCCTCGGCGGGCGCGAGCGCGTTGGCCAGGCCGAGCGAGTTCTGCTGGCCGCCCACGGGCGAGAGGCCCGTGGGGTTGATCAGGCCCTGGGAGATCTGGTCGGTGCCGTTGCCGAGCGGGTTGTCGGCACCGGTGACAACGCGGTTGAGCCGGCCGTCGGTGAAGGCGTCGGAGGCCTGGACCGTGGGGTCGTTGAGTCGTGCGGCACGGATCTGGTTGTTGTTGGCGTTGAAGTAGACGTCGAGGTCGAAGCCGATCTGCTCGAAGAAGGCCTGGTCGACGATGAGGAAGCGTGCCTCGACGTTGATCTGCATGGCGCGCTGCTCGCGGAGCTTGCCGAGCAGGCCGTAGATCGCGCGGTGGTTCTTGGGCGTGTTGGTGATGATGAGGCTTGCGCCGTAGGGCTGGAGCTGGCCGGTATCGCCGCCGTTGATGGTCCAGCCATCGAAGTCGACGTTCTCGGTGATGATGTCGGTGATTTCCTCGACGCGTTCTTCGATGGGTGTGAACTCGAAGTCGTCGCCGTCGCCCTGGTCCTGGAAGGGTGACTGGCCGCCGCCGCCGCCGCCGCCGGATTGGAGGACGGAGTTGAGGTCGAAGTCGGGCGCGTCGTTGTAGTCGGGGATCTCGATGATGAGGTCGCGGATGTCGTAGATCTCGAGGACGGTGTTGCGGCGGAGGACCTCGTCGGAGGCGATGGTGACGATGCCGTCGGTCACGGCCCAGTCCGCGGTGTCGCCGAACGACTCGGCCGAGGCCTTCTCGAGCACGCGGTCGAGCAGGGTGGTCACGGGCACGGGCGCGAGGTTGAGCGTGACGGGCGTCTCGCGCTCGATGCCGATGTCTTCGAGCGAGTCCCAGTTCACATCGAAGGAGAGCTGGGTGACGTTCTCGATGAAGCCGATGACGTCGGCGAGGGCGTTGTCGTTGAAGGAGGCGGGGAGGCGCTTGCTGCGGTCCTCGAGCTGGGCGAGCACGGCGCGGTTCTCGGGGGCGTCCTGGAAGGTCGCCGGGCCGCCGCGGCGGACGGAGATCGCGGGCCAGTCGGAGGGGTACTCGATCAGCTCGAAGGGGGCGACGAGTGCCTGCTCGTTCTCGATCGCCTGGTCGACGTACGAGCGGGCCTTGAGGTCCTGGATGTTGTTGTACTCGGTGTAGACGGCGGTGTCGTAGAGCACGTCCTTGAGGAGCAGGCCGGCGGGGTTGATCGGGTCGAGGAAGAGGATCTGGTCGACGACCTGGAGGGCCTCGCGGTACTTCATCTCCTGCTGGAGGGCGCGGACGCGGGTGAGCGCCTCGGCGATCTTGCGGTCCTTGTCCTGCTGGCGGGCACGCTCGGTCTCGGCGGCGTTCTGGAGGAGCTCGGCCTCGCGCTGGGCGGCGAGCTGCTGCTGGATGCGCTCGTTTTCGGCGTCGATCTGGCCCAGGCGGTCCTCGGTCTGGGCGAGCAGGTTCTGGTACTCGCTCTCGGGGAAGAGCTGGCGGGCGTTGTTGAGCGTGAGGCGGGCGCGGATGACCAGGTCGCGGGCGCGGCTGGTGTCGCCCGACTCGAGGGCGGCCGAGGCCTGCTCGAGCTGGTTGTTGAACTCGGCGAGGGCCTGTTGCTTCGCGAGCGAGCGCTGCTGGATGACGGGCGAGAGGATGTCGCTCGACGGGCCGGCGCTGCCGCGGATCAGCACGCGGGTCTCGGCGAGTCGGCCCTCGGCCTGCGAGCGCTGCGAGGGCGTGAGCTGGCCGGAGAAATCGGCGAGGAGTCGCTCGTAGAGGTTGGCGGCCTCGTTGAGGCGGCGGCCCATGAAGGCGCTGTCGGCGCGGGCGAGCAGTTCGCTGGCCTCGAAGTCGCGGGCGCTGGCGATGGGGTCGGCGAAGGGGTCGCTTGCGCCGGCGGCCTGGGCCTGCTCGGGCGTGCGGATCACGGTGGTGCCGGTGGCCGAGCTGCCCTGGTTCGTGTTGCCCGCGCCCTGGCGGACGGTGATGAACGACTCGTCGACCGTGGTGGTGTCGGGGTCGTCGCGGCCGGTGCCGGGCTGATCGA
>CAYQAD010000215.1:0-4563 GCA_964415125.1 uncultured Phycisphaeraceae bacterium
TGGTACACGCGGTTGACCACCGTCGTGCCCCTGGCCGCGAGCCCGGCGAGGACAAGCCCGGCCGAGGCCCGCAGGTCCGACGCCATCACACGTGCGCCGATCAGCTCGTCCACGCCCGAGACGACCGCTGTGCCCGCCTGCCGAGCGATCTGTGCGCCCATGCGTGAGAGCTCGGCGGCGTGCAGGAACCGCTCGGGGAAGATCTTCTCCGTGATGACCGAGTTGCCCCGCGCCAGGCATGCCAGCGACATGAACTGGGCCTGAAGATCGGTCGGGAAGCCCGGGTGCGGCTGGGTCGTGATCTGGATCGGATCGGGGCGGTGCGCGCCGTCGCGCATCGACACCCGGCAGCGTGCGCGCCACGGGTCGTCCTCGCCGAGCTGATCAACACGCACACCGGCCGCGTGCAAGCGATCGGTCGCGGCCATCAGCGCATCGAGCGGGCAGTTGGTCAGTGTGATGTTCCCGCCGGTGATCGCCGCGGCGATCATGAGCGTCCCCGCCTCGATGCGATCGGGCATGACCGTGTGCGTGGCGCCCGAGAGGTGCTCGACGCCGTGGATCGTGACGCGGGGCGATCCCGCTCCCTCGATCTTCGCGCCCATCGCCGTGAGGGCGCGGGCGACATCAACGATCTCGGGCTCGCACGCGGCCGACTCGATGACGGTCGTGCCGCGGGCGAGGGTCGCGGCGCTCATGACGTTGGCGGTGCCCAGCACCGTCGAGCCGAACGCGCCGCCGAGGAAGACGGTCGCGCCGATCAGCCCGCCCTGCGGCGCGGTGGCGACGATGTCGCCCGCGTCGAGCTCGATGTGCGCCCCCAGGGCGCGCAGGCCCGCGAGGTGCAGGTCGACGGGCCGCTCGCCGATCGCGCAGCCGCCGGGCAGCGAGACGCGCGCCCGCCCGCGGGCTGCCAGCAGCGGGCCCAGCGTGCAGATGCTCGCCCGCATCGTGCGCACGATCTCGTACCGAGCATGGCTCTCGCTGGCGTCGGTCGTGTGCAGCGTGAGGCGGCCGCCCCCATCGCGAGACGCGGTGCAGCCGAGCTCGGCGAGCAGGGCGAGCATGTTCTCGATGTCCGCCAGCGCTGGCACGTCGTCGAGCACGAGGGGCTGATCGGTCAGCAGCGCCAGGGCGAGCATGGGCAGGGCGGCGTTCTTCGAGCCGTGGACCCGCAGCTCGCCGCTGAGTGGTGTGCCGCCCTCGATACGAAATGCGTCCATTCATCTCCCCGTCCGGCGCTGAGGCACGCCCGCGATCACTCCGCTGGTCCGGGAACCGTCATCGGCCCAACCGCCCCCGGGGCTTTGAACGCCGGCCGCGAGGCCGCCCGCGCCGTTCCCGGACGGCACAGCCCGCCCAGCCCGCGTCGCCGGACGCGGGTGATGAGCGAGGCGATTCGAAGCGGTGGCATCGAGAAGGGTGTGAATCGCATGTTCGTCCATAGCCACCCTCACGGCTCCGGGCGTTCCGGGGACGACGAGTCCGGGCGGCGTCGGAACTTACTTCAAGGAGTTCCACCATGATGAGCCGAGGGCGCTTGCTGAATGGCGCGATGGGCGTGGCAATGGCCGCAGGTCTGGCCGCCCCGGCGTACGCGTCGGATCCGTTCGATCACTTGGATGACACGATTGTGCTGACCGGCGTCGTTCGCGACTTCCGGGCGGGCAATCAGCCCAACCCCCACCCCGACTTCCAGCGCCAGCCGCGGAAGGCGGACGGACGCGGCGGGTTCGGGCAGTACATCGATATCGCGGCCGACACGCTCGACGAGGACGGCAAACCAGTCTTTCACTCCGGCGGGCATCGCTTGCGCAGCCAGTGGCGCGACGCCCAAGGACGAAACATCCTTCGGCCCCGCGATTACATCGAGCCCCGCGAGGGCGACGAGTCCGGCAGCGCCGAGGGCGAGGGCAGCGCGGTCGTCTCCGCCGAGTCCTTCCACTCCTGGTTCCGCGACACCCCGGGCGTCAACGCCTCGAAGACGCTCGACCTGAACCTCGTCCGCGTCGAGGGCACCAACCGGTACGTCTTCGACGACAAGAACGACGACATGTTCCGCGGCAACGGCGGGTTCTTCCCGATCAACGGGGATCTGTACGGCAACTACCAGTCCACCGGGAAGAACTTCCACTTCACCTTCGAGCTCGAGACCGAGTTCACCTACCGCGAGGGTGAGAGCCAGGTCTTCCGCTTCATCGGGGACGACGACGTCTGGGTCTATATCGACAACAAGCTCGTGATCGACATCGGCGGCGTCCACGGCGCCACCGAGCAGACGATCGACCTCGATCGCCTCTCGTGGCTCGAGAACGGGCAGCGATACACCCTCAAGTTCTTCTTCGCCGAGCGGCACACGACCCAGTCGAACTTCCGCATCGAGACGACCCTGGATCTGCGCTCGATCGAACTGCCGCCCACGGCCGCCCTCTACGACTAATCCCGAACTTCCCCAAGCCCCATCACGCGCCACCACCTTCGACGCCCGCACGCCGCCTCAGCGTGTGGGCGTCGATTTTTTTTGCGTGCTTCAGCACCGCCGAATCAACGCGGGCGGTTGCTCCACGCGTTGCCGCTGGGCCGACGGTGGCTGCCGCGATAGCCGTGGTGACCGGCAATAAACACGCGAGGCCGATCGAGGCGCTGCTGCCGGAAGAAGTCGGTGCGTGCCTGGGACCCCGGCTGATAGACAAGAATCGAGTTGGGCGACGTCGAGATCGCGAGCCTGCGGTAGTCCTCGATCGCGGGCGGCGCGGGTGTGGGCCAGGTGTCGCCCGCGGTGATCGCGCGGGCGGGCCCGCGAACGGCCAGCGCCGCGTCGTTGCGGTAGAGCTCGGCCCCGGCGACCGCCCGCAGCGTCGGGCCGCCAGCCGGCGCCCACCCCGTCGCCGACTCGCGGGCCGACGCGACCGCCACAACCGGTGCGCCCGCGAAAACGAGCTCCGCCGACCCACCACCTGGCAATGCCCATGGCAGCGGAGCAGCAGCATGCGCGAACGACGCCAGAGCGGCGGTCAGACTGGTCGATAACACAATCGCGTTGGTGAGCATTGCACTCCTCCGAGGCAACAGCCGTGCCCCGCGAGGCAAGGCCCGATCACACGCCCCCAGCCGCCCTCCGGGCGACTTCGGCTGGTCCAGCCGATCAAGAACGTGGCGTTGAGACAACACCAGCCCCGCGAGCCGTTGTTCCCGCGAAACGCGGCGAGGGGGCTCACGAGCCGGGAAAGCACGCCCGAGAGGACTCGAACCTCCGACCTGCGGTTTCGACGCGTCCGCCCGTTTCCGGGCGGGTCGGACCATCTCATCACCCCCGCCGGGCCGCCTTGCGGGCGGCAGTGGGGGGCCGGGCGCTCCCGTCGTGGGGCTCGGACCCACGGGGGACGGGGGTATTGCCGGGGCGGCTCACCCGCTGGTCTCTACACCTTCCGCCAGCAACGGGCGATCGCTCGCCCGGCCCCGCCGACGGCTCGGCTCGGGATTACCCAGTGTCCCAGAGAGCCCCTCACGGGCTCCCAGGCATGGGGGCTTCCCCGAATTCACCCGGTGTTTCCACGGCTCCTCGCGAAGCCGGGTCCCTCTTCTCGAAGGAAACCGCTGCTCTATCCAGCTGAGCTACGGGCGCATCAGCTCGCAGCGAGTCTACCCACCCCGAGCCGCCCACCCCGAGCCGCCCGCCCCAAGCCGCCAGCCTCGGTCGTCTTGCCGCCGATCGGGCCTCCACGCGGTGAGCGGCGGGGCACAGGCTGCGGTGCCTCGGATTCCCCGGTTGGTGCCGGCGGCCTCGCGCGGTAGGCTCGAAGGCGCTGCACGAGAGAGGGCACCGCGCGACGAGGCGAAGGCCGCCAGTCGCGCGAGGCTTTGGGCAGCGAGAGATAGGAGCGCCCCAATGCCGAAGATGACGACCATGACCACCTCGACCCGCGGTCTCGCCGCCATGCTGATCGCCGCGACCACCGCGAGCGCCGCCCACGCCCAGAGCAACATCAACGCCAACAAGCGGTTCGCCTGGGGCGAGAACATCGGGTGGCTGAACTTCGCCGACGCCAACAACCGCGCCGACGGCGTCCGCCTCAGCGGCACCTTCCTCGAGGGTTACATCTGGGGCGAGAACGTCGGCTGGATCAACGTCGGCAACGGCGGGCTGCCCCTTGGCGGCACCTACGCCAACACCTCGAACACCAACTACGGCGTCAACATCGCGCCCAACGGCGACCTCTTCGGCTTCGCCTGGGGTGAGAACATCGGCTGGATCAACTTCGACACCCGCCCGACGCTCAGCGGCTTCAACCAGCAGGCCCGCTACGACTCGGCCGCCGCACGCTTCCGCGGCTACGCCTGGGGCGAGAACGTCGGCTGGATCAACCTCGACGACGGCACCAACTTCGTCGGCCTCTGCTTCGCCGATGTCACGACCGACGGCTCGTCCAACGGCATCCCCGACGGCCTCGTCACCCTCAGCGACTTCTCCTTCTACCTCGCCCTCTGGGGCGCCAGCGACCCACGCGCCGACGTCACGACCGACGGCACCGCCAACGGCATCCCCGATGGCGCCGTGACCCT
>CAYQAD010000216.1:0-4507 GCA_964415125.1 uncultured Phycisphaeraceae bacterium
ACCCTTCGCTATCCTGTGAAGCATGAGCAACCAAGCCGCGAGCGTCTGTCTCAAGTGCGACTACGACCGCGGTGGCATCCCGCACTCGGCCCCCTGCCCCGAGTGCGGCGCACCGCCGCCCGACGCCGCCGTCATCGACGGCCGAGTCGCCGCCGCCACCTGCGTCGTCTGCGCCTACGACCTCGCGGGCCTCCCGGAAACCGCCAACTGCCCCGAGTGCGGCACCGCTGTCGAACGCTCCCTCAAGGGCAACCAGCTCATCCACGCCGGCCCGCCCTACCTCGCCACGCTCCACCGCGGCGTCGTCCTCGTTCTCACCGGCTGGATTATCTACGTCATCAACATCGTGTTCGGCATCTTCGGTGGGGCCGCTCTCACTGGGGCTGGCGGGACGTCGCGCCTGCTCTTCGCCGTCCTCACGCTGCTCGGCATCGCGTCGAGCGTGCTCATCCTCGTCGGCTGGTGGAAGCTCTCAACAAAGGACCCGGGCCTCGTCGCGATCGACACGGGCGACAAGCCCCGGCGCGTCGTTCGCGCGGTCGTGCTGATCAACGCCGTCATCATCGCCGTGAGCACCATCGTCCAGCTCGTGCAGGGCATCGGCACCATCTCTGCCGACATCGACCTGCTCGCCGGGGTGCTCCAAATCGTCGCATTCTTCGCGACCATCGTCGGCTACATCGCACAGCTCCTCTACACGCGCTGGCTCGCGGTCCGCATCCCCAACACCTTCGTCTACAAGCGCGCCAAGCGCCTCCTCTGGCTCGGCCCGCTGCTCATGACCTTCGGCATCCTCCTCATCGGCCTCGGCCCGCTCATCGCCCTGGTCATGTACTGGAACATGCTCGACAAGGTCCGCAAGGACCTCAAAGCCATCCGCGCCGAGCAGGCGACGATGGCATGACCGCCGACGGGCCCTCGCTCATCTGCGCCGAGTGCCGGTACGACCTCCGCGGCTCCGCATGACAACCACGCCCAGCCCAACAGCACCCGCAACCACCACCTGCCTCGCCTGCGGCTACGACCTCGCCGGCCTCTCGAGCGACGCCAACTGCCCCGAGTGCGCCTACGCCGTGCGCCTCAGCCTCGAGGGCGTCGAGAACGTCCCCACCCATACGTTTGTGACGATGGCCCGCGGCAGCAGGATGCTCTTCTGGTGCACCATGCTCTGCACATTCTCGCCCCTCGCGCTCGTCTTGCCCGCAACGCCGATGTCGTGGCTCGCCGCCGTGCTCTTCACCATGCTCGTGGTCATGATGACGCTCGTCGGCGGCTGGGCCATTACGCCGAACCTCCGCGGGTGGTCTGATGCTGGTCCGAAGTTTCTTCGAGTCGCCGTGCGCTTCGCCACACTCTCGCTGCCGTCGGCCGTGCTCGCCGTCGTCGTGCTCCATCACCACATGCTGCGTTGGCTTGTGCTGGCGAGCATCCTCAGCGTTGTCTTCACGCTGCCCGCCTACATCCGGTCGCTCGGGCAACGCCTGGGCAGCGACGAGGTTGCCGCTGCGGCCGGCGCGGTGCTCTGGTGCATCGCCGCGGTCGCGATCGTGTTGGGGATCTCCTCGCTCGGTTCGATCGTGCTCGATGACGTGATGTGGTGCTTCGCCATCACCGCCGTGATCCCGGTCGTGCTTGGCGTCATCATCGCGATGTTCATGTTCTCGCTGCTCGCCTCGACCCTGCGAAGCCGCGCCGCCCTCGCCGACTGGCACGCAAACAAGGCGACACCGGCATGACGCATCCCGCGCGCACCCAACCGAGGCACTTCGCCTGCATCGCCTGCGGCTACCACCTCGACGGGCTCACCAGCAGCGACCAATGCCCAGAGTGCGGCCTTGCGGTTGCACTGTCGGACGGCGCCACAAGCCTCCCCCAGCCCGCGATCGCCGCGATACGCCACGCCGCAACAGGCATCCTCGCCGCCATCATCCTCGGCCTCGTGCTCATCGTCGTCATCGTGATTGCATCCCGTGCCGACATCAAAGGCACCTCGCTGCGCCCAGCCGCGGCGGGCCTGCTCGCGACCATCGCCGGCTCGCTCGTGTGCGTCTCGATCGGCAGCTTCAGTCTCGCGCGCCCCATTCCCGCGCGGCGAGGGCCGTTCGACGCGACCAAGCGCCGCGCCGCACTCCGCAGCCTCTCGGTCACGCTGGGCGTGGCGAGCCTCGCATTCGCCGCGGTCCCGCTCGTGCAGATGCAACGCTCGGCCCCGAGCGACGCGATCGAGACCGCGACCGTCATCGCCTTCTGCGTGCTGCTCGCGCTCTTGATCGCCTTCCACCTCTGCTCGCTCGGCTACCTCGCGTGGCTCGCCACCTGCGTGCCCGACACGACGCTGCACCGCAGCGTGCAACACCGCCTCGCGACCGCCGTCGGGCTCTACGTCCTCCTCGCGCTGCTCACCGCCGTCCTGCCGATCATGCCCGAGGGGGCGATCGGCCTGTGGTCCTTCGCGTCGATCCTGTACTTCATCGCGCCAGTCGCGCTTCTCTCGAGCTACTGCCAGACCCTCCGCCGCCTCCGCACGCAGCTCGGTCGGCTGCGCAAGGGCAGGCCGCTGCTCAGCTAAACTTGCTGCGATGTCCAGGCCCGAGTTCAACACGCCCTGCATCGCGTGCGGCTACGAGCTCGCCGGCATCCCCGACGACCGCAACTGCCCCGAGTGCGGCCTGGCGACCGAGGTCACCCGCGAACGCAAGACCCGCATCCCCCAAAGTCTCCACCGAACACTCCGCCTCTCGGCCCGCAGCGCCATCCTCGCCATCGCGAGTGTGCCGACCGCGCTGCTCATCGCGGCGCTCGCGATGCTGATGTACGGCAAGGCCGGCGTCGCGCCCCGAGGCACGCTCCAGGCGTTCATCGCCCTGGCAACCCTCGCGACCGCCGCCTCCTGCTGGCGGCTCACAACACCCATACCCGCCCTCCGAGGCCCGCTCGACGCGCGACGCTGCCGAGCCGCGCTCCGCGCGTCGCTCGTTGCCGCCGCCCTCGTGCTCGTCGGCGGCGCCGCCATCACCAGCCGCGGCGGCCTCACCGGCACGCCCGCGGACCTCTTCCCGGTCGTCTACGCCGTGCTGCTCGGCATCGCCTTTGCCGTCGCGCATCTCTCGCTCATCGCGTACATCCACTGGCTCGCGCTCGCCGTGCCGAGCCGCGCCCTCCGCGTGCGCACGAAAGCCGCGTTCTGGCAGGGCTGCATCGCGATCGCGCTCGCGGCAGCCGCGGGCCTCACGTGGCTGTTCACGAGCCGCAACAACGCACCGGGCGTCACCAACCTCGGCATGCTCGACGTGCTCGTCGCCGTCGCCACGCCCGTCATCCCGATCTACCTGCTCAGCACCGCGTGCAGCATGCTGGTGGCGCTCATCAATCGCCTGAAGAGCGTGCAGCCCGCGCCGTCGTCGCCATGACGACCGGCCGCGCGACTGCAACAAGCCCGGCCGTCGCCATCACCGTCATGGGCCACAGGGCAAACCGGTACCGATCCGTCCCCACCCCCGCGAGCACCGCGAGCCCGATCGCGTGCGCCGCCGCGATCGCGACCAGCGCCCCCGGCCGAACGTCGCGCGTGCGCACAAACGCGACCCACGCCCCCGCGATCGCCAGCACGGCCGCCGCGGGCCGGAGCAGCGCCCACATCCCGCACCATTGGTCGAAGATCCGCGCCGTGGGCGATGCCGCCATCGCGTCGGTGGACACGAGCCACCGCCGCGCGACCTCGGGGTGCGTGCGCACAAGCCGCCGCGCGACGGGCATGTTCACCCGGTCGCCCCACGCCTCGCCGCGCATCGGCCCGCTGTGCAGGGCATCGGGCCGGAGCGCGTAGTACGGATTGCCCGTCGTGATGCCGAAGGTCGTCAGCGCCCCCGCCGTGCGCGCGATCAACGACTCAGGCCCACGCCGGGCCTCCGTCGCCGACACGACCCGCGCCCCGTCCCGCTCGAGATCCAGAGCCGGGCCAAGCCGCGTCCGGTCCGTGATGGGCGATGCCGCGTCGGCCGCGACGAGCGCATCCCACGCCTGCGCATCAATGACATCTGCGGGCCCGCCGACCAGTCGGCGTCCCTGCGTGACGCTGTCAAGCCCGCCGATCCCATCGAGCACGACCACGCCCGCGTGCCCGAAGCGCTGGTGCATGAAACCGACCCAGGGCAGCACGACGCCGAGCGCCACAACCGCTGCGAGCACGCCCCGCCCCGCCGCCGCCCGCACGCCCACGCCGCCCGCGAGCGCCACCGCCGCGAGCGCGATTGGCGCGAGCACCGCGACGACCTGCGCACTCGGCCGCGTCAGCGCCGCCGCAGCGACAAGCAACCCCAGCGCACACGCCCATGCGAATCCGGACACGCGGCGTTGTGTCGTCGCGGTGCACACAATCACGCACGCCGCCGCCGCGATGAGCAGCGCCGAGAGCGCCTCGGTCATCACCAGCCGCTCGTACACGAGCCCCATCGGATCGAGGGCGATCATCAGCCCCGCCGCAAGACCCGCGGGCCGTGCCCATCGC
>CAYQAD010000217.1:0-4504 GCA_964415125.1 uncultured Phycisphaeraceae bacterium
ATGGCGGCGGGCCTGTCTCACGGGCCTGACGCGATCGCGGTGGGCGGACACCCCATTATGTGGGGTTTGTGGCCCAAGGCAAGGGGTTCGACGTTGATCGCGAGGGGGTTGGTCGCCGCGTGTATCGGGCCGGTTTGGGGGATATTGCTGGGGCCGAATCGTGGCCTATGGTTTGCCGCCCAGCCGGGCCTCGGTGTGCGTGACTGCCGGGGTGATGGCGACGGAATGCTGCGTGCTGGGCGTGATGCCGACCGGGAGCGTGAGACGATGGCGACCCAAACAAATGCCGCAACGCTGGTGAAGACCTCGGGGGATGCTCCGCATGGGAGCGTGACGGTGACGGAGGGCGTGCGGGTTGAGGTTCGGCCGGAGATTCTGGCGTCGCACACGGACCCGGACGAGCGGCGCTGGGTGTTCGTGTACCGGGTGAAGGTGACGAACGGGTCGGATCGGCCGGTGCGGATCATGGCTCGGCAGTGGACGATCATCGACTCGCACGGCGACCGGGAGACGGTCGAGGGCGAGGGCGTGGTGGGGGAGCAGCCGGCGCTGGAGCCGGGCGGGTCGTTCTCGTACGAGTCGTTCTGCCCGCTGGGCACGCCCTGGGGGACGATGGAGGGCGCGTACGAGATGCGCTGGCTCGATACCGACGAGCGGTTCTTCGCTTCGATCGGGCGGTTTTACCTTGTTGCGCCGAGTGAGCTGGCGGCTCGGTAGTCGGCTGATGTTTACCTGAGACGTTGACGGCCCGTGCGCGGTGGCGTGCGGGTTTTTTCTTGCGCTGCGCGGAGTGTGGTGGGCGCGGAAAAACACGGCCGGCATCGCGGTGGGAGCGACGCCGGCCGTGGATGGGTGGCTTGGTTGGTGGTGTTGTAGAGGGCGTTCGACGGGGCGTTAGACCGGGCGCTTTCGGCGAAGGCCGAGGAGGCCCGTGAGGGTGAGGGCGGCGATGGCGCCGGGTGCGGGGATGGGCTCGCCGACGGCGGCGACGGCGAGGCCTCCGAAGACGACCTTGGTGTTGTCGCGTGATGGGGCGTTGCCGGTGTAGTCGGCTTGGACCTTGCCGGTGAGGGTCCAGTCGTTGTCGCTGGTGAGGCCTGCGCCGGTGAGGATGAGGTAGCGGGAGTTGGTGCCGGAGCTTGAGGCGTCGAGCGACGAGGCGAGGGACGGGAGGAGGGCGTTGCCGTTGAACGCGAAGTCGGAGAAGGTGAGGTCGATGGAGTTGCTGCCGTTGCGTGCGACGGACTGGATGGCGAGGGCGTTGAAGTCGGTGGTGGCGGCGAAGGAGGCGGCGTTGCCGTTGAACTCGAGGTTCACGGTGTTTGTGGCGGCGGTGTAGTCGAGGGTGAAGGTGTTGAGCATGCCTGAGCCGGCCCAGGTTGCCTGGGTGGTGCCGGCGGGGCTTGATTCGTTGGTGCCGACGCCGAGCTCCCAGTCGGCGCGGTCGGATTTGACGTGGCGGATCTTGCCGAACCAGTCGTTGGCGTAGGGGCTCCAGCCGGCGTCCTGCTCGTAGGCGTGGGGCGTGGTGATGCTGGCGCCGGCGGCGAGTGTGAAGCCTGCCAGGGCCGAGAGCGCGGCGGCGTGGGTGCGGATTTGCATCGGGGTTGCCTCCACCTGTGGTTGCTTCGAGACGTGCCTTGTGCGGTGTGTCTCGAGCGGGCGAGCGTGCGTTGGTTGCGGCTCGCGGTCCTGCGTCGGGTTCCGCCTCTGGAACCGCCTCGACCATCAAGGTGAGATTTGTTCGGAGGCGGGCCCACGGGTTTGCACGACGCGGGGTGGTGGGGGGTGGGTTTGTGCGGGCTGGGGTGTGGCGCGCACGGTGATGGCACGGCTTGCCCATTGGGTCAAGCCGTGCTGCGGGTGCACGCGGTTCTTGGGTATGACCTAGGTGCCGGGGAGCTTGCAGCGGCCGGCGGCGCAGGGGTCTTTTCGGAGCGTGATGCGGTAGCGGTTTCGGGCGAACCAGCGGTAGAAGGCGTCGAAGATGGGGCGGAGGATGGGCCAGCCGGTGGGGGCCATGAGCCAGCCCCAGCCGACGAGCCGGTAGGCGTGGCGGAAGACGCCCATGCCGGTGACGAGGTTGCCGTCCTGGTCGTAGGCGTGGATGGCGCCGGTGACCTCTTCCATCGTGGCGCCGTAGACGCTTGGATCGAAGCCCTCGGCGGCGATGTCGACCATCTCGAGCCGGCCTCGGCCCTTGTCCATTTTGGTGAGCAGGGCGGCTTCCTTGGCGCAGAGGGGGCAGTCGCCATCGATGAGGATGGTGAGCTTGGTGGGCGCGGTGTCTGCGGTGGAAGTGGTTGGGGCGGTTGTGCTTGCGGTGAGGGAGTTGGGCATGTTGCGTGCTTTCGGGTCGGCCCGGGTCGGGCGAGAAGGGGCTTGCGGAAGGGATTTCGCCCGTTGTGGGCTGTGGATGCTGGTCTGGGCGTGGTTACGGGGGGATGGCGTGGATATTCTGGTCGCGTATGTCTGGATCTCTGACCGCGTCGCATGATGAGCAAGCTGCCGAGATGATCGAGGGCGCGTCGAGCGTGCTCGCGGAGTGGGTGGTCGGTGAGCAGATGGAGCGCGATGAGACGTTCGTCGAGCGTGTCGGGGCGGGTGCGGCGAGCTGGAAGGACGACACGAAGGTGCGGCTTCACCAGCTGGCGGCGGCGACGCGGTTCGATCGGCCGGCGCTGTTTGCGGGGCATGTCGCCTGGATGCACACGGCGCTCGCGGCGCGTGCGGGTGGCACGGCGGACCTAAAGCTGAATCTTGAGTGCATCCGCGAGGTGCTGCACGAGCGCGTGATGGGACCGGGCTGGCCCGTGATCGCGGCTTGTCTGGCCGCGGGTGCGCGGGAGCTTGATCGCGAGCCCGAGACGCCTGCGGGCGGGATCGAGGGCGACACGCCTGCGGACGATCTGGCGCGGCGGTATCTGGTCGATCTGCTCGAGGGTCAGCGGGACGCTGCGCTGCGGCGGGTGCGCGAGGCGCTGGACTCGGGTGTGGTGTCGATCGAGGACGTGTACCTGCGTGTGCTGCAACCCGTGCAGACCGAGCTCGGGCGGATGTGGCACCTCGATGAGATCGGCGTGCAGGAGGAGCACATCGTCACGGCGGCGACGCAGACGCTGATGGGGCAGATCCACGAGCGGATCGAGCGCGTGCCGAAGGACGGGCGGATCTTGCTCGCGACGAGCGTGGCGGGGGACGACCACGAGCTGGGCATCCGGATGATTGGTGATCTCTTTGAGATGCGCGGGTGGCGTTGTGTGTTTCTTGGGGCGAACACGCCGGTGGCGGATGTTGCCGAGGCGGTGAAGATGTACGGCCCGCACCTGGTCGCGTTGTCGGCGAATCTGGCGTTGCACTTGGTGACGCTGCGGTCGACGGTGTCGGCGGTGCGTGCGGTCGCGCCGGGGACGCCGGTGATCGTGGGCGGGCAGCCGTTCGCGGCGGTGGAGGACCTGTGGCAGATGGTGGGTGCCGACGGCGGCGCGGGGATCGGCGGCGCGGCGGTGGCGCTGGGCGATCGGCTGGTGCCGGCGGGCTCGACGGGTTGAGGCTGGTCTGTGCGGGGGTGGGTCGTGATTCGCTAGGCTGGCGGCTGCGGGCGATGGGTGTGCCCGCGGGAGGGCCTTGCCTTGGCGATGGACGAGCTGCCGACGTCGGACGTGTACACGCAGGACGAGATTGATAGTGCCAAAGCGCTGTCGGCGATTTGTTATGTGCTGCCGATCATCGTGCTGGTGCCGTTGATTCAGAAGGACAACTCGTATGCGCTGTTCCATGCTCGGCAGGTGCTGATCATGGTGGTGCTTTTGCTGGGCATTTCTGTGCTTGCGCTGGTTCCGGTCGTCGGATGGTGTTTCTTTGGTCCGGCGTCGTTTGTCGCGTGGCTCACGTTTGCGGTGATCGGCGTGATGAACTCGATCAACGGGCGTGCGCAGATGCTGCCGTTGATCGGGGTGTATGGGGAGCGGTGGTTTGCGGGGGTTCGGAAGGGTTGATTTGGAATTCGGGTGCGAAGACACGGCTTGCCCGTCGGGTCAAGCCGTGGCACGTGAAGACGCCGTGGCACGGGGCGATTGCGCTGCGGTGCTTGCTTTGTGATTAGGCGGCGGGTGTGATTTTGAGGGCGGTGGCGTTGAGTGTGCCGCCCTTTTCTATGGACACGGCCGGCGTGCTGAGTGCGCCGATGAGCGTGCCTTTGGCGCCGATGGAGACGGGGCCGAGGGCCTCGATGGTGTCGGCTTCGAGTGTGCCGAGGACGATCAGGCCGGTGCCGGCGATGACGGTGCGTGCGCGGACGGTGGTCTTTGGGCGGATGATGAGGCGGGCGCAGGTGGACAGGTCGCCGCCGAAGCGGTTGGTGCTGAGGTCGAGGTCGTGGAGGATGAGGGGCTTGTAGCAGGCGGGGCAGGTCGCGGTGAGCGCGGCGGCGGGGAGTTCGAGGGCGCGGCGACAGTGGTGGCAGGCGACGCTGCGGGTTGCGGCTTTGGTGGGGGCGCGCAGG
>CAYQAD010000218.1:0-4500 GCA_964415125.1 uncultured Phycisphaeraceae bacterium
CGTCATGGAGGATGGGCGCGGCTGGGTCCTCGCCCTCGGAGGTCCGAACTCGCGTGCGGCCCGACGACGCCCCACCCGGTGCGTCGGGCTTTCGAATCGTGCTCAGCTGGTCCGCGGCTAGGCCTCGGCGAGGCCCTCGCGGATCGCGAAGCGAGCGAGCTCGACGCGGTCGTGGATTTTGAGCTTGACCATGAGGTTGGCTGTGTGGTTCTCGATCGTCTTGACGCTCAGGGAGAGCATCGAGGCGATCTCCTTCTTGCTCAGGCCCCGGGCGAGGTAGCGGAGGACTTCGCGTTCGCGGTCGGTGAGGACGGAGACGCGGGTCTGTGCGTCGGGCGCGAGGCGGACGCCGCCGGCGTCCATGACCAGGCGCTCGCGAACCTCGTCGGAGAAGTAGACGCCGTCGTGGGCGACCTCCCGGAGCGCGGTGACGATGGTCTCGAGCGACTCGCCCTTGGTGACGTAGCCGTGCGCGCGAGCCTTGAGGGCATCCTCGATGTAGGAGTCGTGGAAGAAGGCGCTGACGAAGATGATCTTGACCGCGGGAAGCGATTGGCGGATCGTGGCGGCGGCGTCGAAGCAGATGCGGCCGGGCATGTCGATGTCGAACGTGACGATGTCGGGGGTGTGCTGCTTGGCGGCCTCGATGCCCTCGTCGGCGTTGGCTGCGGTGGCGACGACCGTAAAGCCCGGCTCGCGGCCGAGCCGCTCGGAGAGGGCTTGGCGGACCATCGCGTGGTCGTCGACGAGCAAGACGCGTGTGTCGGAGACCCGTGTTTCGGACATCGGCAATCACTCCTCGAGCCGGCGGGTGCGGTCGGCCGCGTTCGTCGACGGGGGCAGGTTGGCGGGCAGCACCCGATCAATCGCCGCGAGCACGTCGCCGACGCTGTACGGCCGGGCGATGACTGCCGCGGCACCCTCCGCGGGCTCGTCTACCGTACCAGCTAGGGCGATCGTGGGCACGGGTGTCTCGCTCGGAATCGCGCTGAGGCCGGCGGCATCGGCGATGCACAGATCGATGCCGGGCTCGGCATCGCGCGTGATGACCTCGTGCCCGGCCCGGCGGAGGCTCGAGGCGAGGATCGACCGCTCGTAGTGGTTGTCGAGCGCCAGCCTGATCCGGAGGACGCGCGCGGGCGGGGCGGACGCGGTGCGCGGGGGCTCGATCCGCGGCAGGGTCACGATGAACTCCGTGCCCCGACCCTCCGCGGAATCGACCGACACGGTGCCGCCGTGGTTGATGACGATGCCGTGCAGCACGGCGAGCCCGAGCCCCGTGCCCTCGCCAGCAGGCTTGGTCGTGAAGAAGGGCTCGAAGACACGGGCCCGCGTCTGCTCGCTCATGCCCTCGCCCGTATCCCGCACGGAGAGCACAACATGGTTCTCACTGGATGCCAGCGTGAGCGCGAGCGTGCCGCCGGCGGGCATCGCGTCGCGCGCGTTGAGGCACAGGTTCAGCGCGACCTGCCGGAGCTGCGCCGGGTCGCCCATGGCCCACGTTGCGTTGGCGGGGGCGGTGGATGTGTCGAAGCTGCACTCGATGCGCTTGGGAAGCAGCGGCTCGATCAGGCGGGCGGTGTCGTGCACCACCTGCCTCATGTCGACCGGCACGCGTTCGGCGGGCGCCTTGCGACAGAAGGTCAGGAGCGAGCGGGTCATGCCGGTCGCGTGCGTGACGGCCTCGTCGAGCCGCGCGAGGGCCGCGTGGGCTCGGTGCGACTCGGGCAACGACGCGCGGGCGTTCTCGGCGAAGCCCGTGATCGCGGCGAGCAGGTTCGAGAAGTCGTGGGCGATGCCGCCCGCCAGCGTGCCGAGGGCTTCCATCTTCTGGGCCTGGCGGAGCTCGGCCTCGAGCTGCTCGCGCTGTCGCTGGGCGAGGTCGCGTTCGCGCACGTCGCGCAGCACCGCGGCGTAAACCGTCTTGCCCGCGCCCATCGTGGAGTGGGAGACGGTTGCCTCGACCGGGATATCCGAGCCGTCGGCGGCGCGCACGGCGAGCGGCTGGGGCGTCTCGGAGGGTTCCGGCGTGAGGCCCGACGTGATGAGCGTGGCGTCGATCGGCTTGCCGACGAGCGCGTCGGCGGCGTGGCCCAGGATGAGCGTGACGGCGGGGTTCGCGCCGAGGATGATGCCCCGAGGATCAAAGAGCACGATGCAGTCGCGTGTCGAGTCGAAGACCATGCGCTGCAGCGCCGCGGCATCGGCGGCATCGGCGAGCACCGCGAGGTGTCGACGGACCAGCACGATCGCGCCGATCCACGCCGAGATCAGGAACGCCAGGCTGAGCACCGTGAGCACGAGCACCGCGACGACGCGCCGGCCGTACTCGCTGCGCAGGCCCGCGAGGCGATCCGAGATCGCGGTGGCGCCCTCGTTCATGCCCTCGGCGTACTGCTCCTTGTTGCGGGTGTACTGGCCACCCTCGAGCAGCGAGCGTGCGGCGGAGGCGCGCCCCTGCGCGATGAGCGCGAACGCCTCCCGCTCCATCGCGACCAGGCGGGCATGCGCGGCGCTGATGCGCTCGCCGGCGGCGCGCTCAAAGGGATCGCGGGTGAGCGCGAGCATCTCGTCGATGCGCTGGGCCAGGATCGGCTGGTGCTGGTCGTACCGCACGCGCCAGGCGAGGTCGCCGGTGGCGGCGGCCAGGCGGGCCGAGCTGGTGAGCACCTCGTCGAGATACTGCACCTCGCCGCGGAGCTCCTGGAGGTGCACCTCGGATGTGGTCAGATCGCGGAAGGCGTTGTAGAGGCGCACGACGAGCACGCATTCGAAGGAGAGCAGCGCGAGGGTGAGCAGGGCGCCCGCGCCGAGGATGCGCACGGCGAGCAGGCTCCGGGCACGCGAGGCGGCGCCGGCGTGCCTCGTGTCGGGAGGCGGCGTGGCAGGCGGGTTTGGCGTGGTGCGTGTCGACACGGGTGCTCCCGGTCGCGGCGGCGGGCCGGGCCGCGTGGGCGTCGTGGATCGGCCGGCCCGGACTTGCCGGCCGGCGGATGAATCGCGGGTGGATCGCGGATCAATCAGGGTGACAGGATTCGAACCTGCGACTTCGTGCTCCCAAAGCACGCGCTCTACCAAGCTGAGCTACACCCTGCGTGGGCACCGAGTGCCCGTGTGCGTGCATGGTACGCCCTTTGGCACACGCCGCCCGAGGGCGGCGTGGGTGCTCTGGGTCTCCGGCTGCAACCGGCCCAGGATCGCCGGGCAAGACCAGCGGAGCCTCGCTACGGGCGGATCGAGCCGAAGGTGCCGACGACGGGCACCTCCTCGAAGGAGAGCACGCGGGGCTTCTGGCCCGGTGACGTGACGTTGGACCGGTCGACGATCATGAGGAACCGGCGGTTGACCGTGGGGATCATCGGGTCCTCCGGGCTCAGCCCGGTGACGTCGGCCTCGCTGTAGCCCCGGACGACGAACCAGACGGCGAAGTAGTCGCTCCGGACCGTCACCGACTGGGCGGCGGCCGAGAGGATCGCGAGCTGCTCGTCGCGGTCGTCGGCGAGGTTGTCGGGGTCGAACGACACCCCGCTGCCGTCGTCGTACACATTGCCTTCCACGGCGATCGCAAGGTCGGCCTCGCTGCTGGCGCTTGCGACGTTGAAGCCATCTCGGCCGAGTCGGTCGACGGAGAATGGGAACGGCGTGGTCCCGGTGTCATTGGCCGTGGGCGCTTCGCGGACCATGAGCAGCTCGCCGACGGTTCGGAAGCCCTCGCCGTCGCGCAACCCGATGACGCCTGTCGCGGCGGACCTCGCGGTCTGCGCGGTCAGGTCCGCGCCGTTGTTGTCGGTGAAGTCCATGAGAGAT
This sequence comes from uncultured Phycisphaeraceae bacterium, assembly GCA_964415125.1. GTDB lineage: Bacteria > Planctomycetota > Phycisphaerae > Phycisphaerales > UBA1924 > CAYQAD01. The sequence continues at coordinate 3,808 of CAYQAD010000218.1, forward strand.
GTGGACGACACGACGGTTGGATCGCTCCAGACGGTCGCGGTGGAGCGATCTCGGTACGCCATGACGCCAGCCGCGACATCGGACGTTGCGTCGTGCTGGTTGGTGCCGGTGCTGGGCCACCACCACTCGTCGAAGCCTGGAGCGAGGCCTTCGGGCGAGAGTGGCGTTGGTGCGAACATGGGCAGCTGACGCAGCACCATGTACGGCGCCGTGTTGATGTTGACCAGGCCTTGCACGGGCCGGGTCTGGCTGAAGTCCTCGTCGTCGAGCATGGTGAAACGGTCGACGAGGCCGAGCGCGATGGGGACGCCCAGGCCGGTCGGCGTGTCGACGTCTGGAGTGAAGAGTTGGTCGCCGTCGTCGATGAAGGGGACGAAGTCGTCGAGCACGAGGTCGCCGCGATCGAGCAGCCTTTGATCGCCGAGACTTCCCATGATCGGGTCGGCGACCTTGGTGTCGTAGTCGAGTGCGATCGCGATCGACTGGCCGAGCGTCGTCCACCGCTCATTGATATCCGTCTCGGCCCGCTGCGGATACATCCAGGCGCCGATCGCCGGTGTCGACAACAGCTGGTCGAGCTTGCGTGTTGTGGCGAAGGATCGATCACCGCCGCCTATGAGATCTCGCCAGCCCCGGTTGCGTGGCTGGTGTTCAACGGAAAGTGAGTCCCAGGCCTCGCTAACCCGGTTGTTC
>CAYQAD010000219.1:0-4498 GCA_964415125.1 uncultured Phycisphaeraceae bacterium
CATCGCGGTCGCCGACAAGGTCGCCATGCTCCGAAACTCCTGGTACTCGGTCATCAGCCCCGAGGGCTGCGCCGCGATCCTGTGGAAGCAGGCCAACGAGACGACCAACAACGCCGCCGCCGACGCGCTCAAGCTCACCGCGGCGGACAACACCGAGCTCGGCATTATCGACGGCGTCGTGGACGAGCCCCTGGGCGGGGCTCACCGCGACCCGAAGCGTGCGGCCGAGTTGCTCCAGGACTGGATCGTCAGCCAGCTCCAGGAGCTCGATCGGCGTGATCCGCGGGTGCTTGTGCAGCAGCGGTACGACCGCTTCCGCAAGATGGGTGAGTTCCGGGAGAACACGCCGCCGCCTGCGGCGGCCGAGGAAGCGCAACCGGCGTGACTCGGCTCGGGCGGCGTCTTTGACGGGTGGGATTACCAGACCTAACCTTCCCGCCCCGCTGGACCCGTCGGTTGGATTCTGATCGGGTCGGCCGGGCCGCTGGAAGGGCGTGGCGCGTGGCGAAGAAGGCATCAGCGAGCAAGAAGAAGACGTCCAAGGCCGCGTCGAAGACGACGGCCAAGGCGACCGCCAAGAAGTCTTCCTCCAAGAAGAAGACCGCCGCCAAGAAAACCAAGAAGACCGCCGCGACCGCCAAGAAGACGACGAAGAAGCCCGCCGCGAAGAAGACCGCGGCAAAGAAGGCCTCGACAAAGAAGCCGGCGGCGAAGAAGTCGACCGCGAAGAAGACTGCTTCGAAGGCAGCGGCCAAGACCAGCTCGAAGACGACGTCGAAGAAGGTCGCGCCCAAGCCGCAAGCCGCGGGCAAGGCCGAGGCCGAGAAGGGCAAGCCGCAGCGCAAGGGCATCACCATCGTCTCCAAGAAGCCGATGAAGAAGCCCGCGTCCAAGAAGGCCAGCGAGATCAAGATGCCGTCGCTCGGCGGCGGCCTGCTCGGCCCCGGCGCCAAGCGTCGCAAGCCCCTGATCGCTTCGGGCCCCAAGGCGGCACCGCGGGACGACGGCCTGCCCGGCGAGAACACGGGCAAGAAGCGCAAGAGCCCGTTCAACAAGCGGCAGCTCGACAAGTACCGCGAGATCCTCCAAGCCAAGCGGGCGCTACTCTTCGGCGACGTGTCGAGCTTTGAGGAGGGTGCCCTGCAGTCGAACAGCGGCGGCCTGAGCCACACACCCCAGCACATCGCCGAGCAGGGCTCGGACGTGCAGGACCAATCGCTCATGCTCGATCTCGCTGCGGCCGACCGGGGCATCATCAAGGAGATCGACGCGGCGCTGGCGCGGATCGCCGACGGCACGTTCGGCCTGTGCGAGATGACCGGCGAGCCGATCGGCGAGGATCGCCTCGAGGAGCTTCCCTGGGCCCGGTTCTCGATCGAGGCGGCGCGCATGCGTGAGCGCATGGGCGGCGGCAGGCCGTGACCGCGGGGGCGTGCCCGTCGTTCCGTGCACGCCGCGCCTGGTTCACGCTCGCGATCACCGTCGTGCTCTCGCTGATCGTCGACCTCGGCACGAAGGTCGTCGCTTTCGAGCGCGTCGCCGGCATGCCCGTGGTGCTCGAGCGAGACCAAGTCCTCGCGGCGGATCGCCCGAACCTGCTCATCCCTCGGCACGACCCGGTCGTTGTCGCGCCCAAGGTCCTCGAGTTCAAGCTCGTGCTCAATGAGGGCGCGGTCTTCGGCATCGGGGCGGGCAAGCGGTGGTTCTTCGTGGCGTTCACGGTCGTCGCCGTGGGCTTCGTGCTCTGGCTCTTCGGCACCGGCACGCGCAGCAAGGACTGGGTCGGGCATGTCGCCGCCGGCCTGCTGATCGGGGGGGGGATCGGCAACCTCTACGACCGCATCCGCTTCGCCTGCGTGCGCGACTTTCTGCACCCGCTGCCCGGCGTGGAGGTGGGCGGGCGAGAGGTCTGGCCGTACGTCTCGAACGTGGCGGACCTGTTCGTGATCGTCGGCATCATCGTGCTGCTGATCCGCACCTGGCGGACGCCTGGCGATGAGGGCAGCGCCCCGGTATCCGGCCGAGCCGACGCCTAAGCGCCCGCGCGCTCGCGGATGTGGTCGATCATGCCGCGGATCTCTTCGGCCATCCTGCTATTGGGAAACTGCTCGATGACCTGCTGGCCCGCGACGGCCGCGTCCTTCCAGCGCCGATCGCGCACCGCCATCTTGAACTGCACGCCGAGGTTGTCGCGCGCCTTGCCGATCACGCCACGCGCAACCTCGCGGTAGGGCTCGGCCTCGGCCTCGGTGAGGTAGCTGTCGAGCTCGGAGAGCATCGTCATCGCGTCGTCGACGCGCTCTTCCCGCGCCGCGTTGAGGAACCGGCCCTCCAGATCGACCTTGTACGCCTGCCGGGCCGACGCGACGCGCTCGGCGAGCGGCTCGGTGCGGGGCTCATCTGGAAACAGCCGGCGCAGCCGAGCAGCCTCGGCCCTCGCCTCGCCCCAGCGGCGGTCGACGATCATCGCGTCGAGGCTCGCGATCGCGGCGGTCAGGCGGCGATCGATCGTGTCGGCGCGGGCCGCGTCGATGCGTGCGCGGAAGCCCTCGGCGTCTTCGCGATATCCGAAACGCTGTGCGAGCTCCGTGCAGAGCACGAGCGCCGCGTCCCAGTCCTGCGAGCTGATGTCCTGCTCGATCGCGTTACGCAGCAGCTCGCGCTCGCGCGTGCGGTGCAGCACGCGTCGGGCGTCGTCGGAGAGCGCCGCGTGCTGGGAGAGCTGGTCGATCGCCTTGCGCAGCTCGCGCAGCTCGTGGATCATCACGTCGCCGAGCGCGTTGGGGTTCGACGCCCGGGCGTCGAGCACGAACGAGATCGGCGCGACGACGGCGACGAGCACGAGTCCCACGACGCCCGCGATGGCGGCGGCCTGGATGTCCTGCACGAAACCGATCGCGGCGACGCTGCCGCTGATAAGCCCCGCGACGATGTAGATCGCCGCCAGCTGCGTGGTGTGTCCATCCCGTGCCATGCGATCGACCTCCAGAAAGAGACCTGGGTCCCGCGCGGGAACCATCGGGCCCGGCGCTACCCGCTCTATCGGCTAGCTGCCGGGCGTGTCGCCCCCACAATTCCGCTCGACGGGCACCAGGCAGAGAAAACTCAGCTCCTGGCCCCGGTCGGCCCGGAATTGGTGGTCCGTATCGGCGGGCACGTAGGCCACGTCGCCGGCCTTGAGCGGGTGGTCCGTGCCCGCGAGGTGCAGCGTGCCCGTGCCCGAGACTATGAACACCTCGTGCTCGTAGTCGTGCTGGTGGTGCGGGGTGTGGCCGCCCTGCTCGACATCGAAATGCCGAAGGGCAAAGTGCGGCGCCCCGTGCTCGCGCCCGACCATGAGCGCCATCGCGACACGCTCGGCGCCCGCAAGCCCCACCGGCTGGTGGTCGACATCGTGGATGTTCCGAACGGCCATGGGGACCTCGCGCGTCGCGGCGTTGCTCTCAATAGTCTACAACGCAATGAGCAACACACCCAACAACGCCCCTTCGCCCCGGCAGCCGGGCATGCCGAGCATCCACGGCTTCCAGCTCGGCCCGCACCAGACCAACTGCTACGTCGCCACGGCACCCGCGGGCGATCGCACCGCGTGCTGGATCATCGACGCCGGCTACGAGCCCGGACAACTCATCGACTGGGTCCGCAGCGAGGGGCTCACGCCCGACGCGCTGCTGCTCACCCACGCGCACTGCGACCACATGGCGGGTGTCGACGCGGTCCGCGCCGCATTTCCGGGGGTGCCCGTGTGGATCCACGCCGACGAGGCCGCGTGGCTTGCGACCCCGGAGCTGAACCTCAGCGCCGCGATGGGCATCCCGGCGACCGCGGCCCCGGCCGAGCATGAGCTCGCCGAGGGCCAGACGCTCCAACTGGGCGAGACGACCTGGCGCGTGCTGCACACGCCCGGGCACTCCCCGGGCAGCGTGTCGATCGTGTGCGAGTCGGCGGCTGTCGCGTTCGTCGGCGACGCACTCTTCGCCGGCTCGGTCGGCCGGACCGACTTTCCAACCAGCGACCACGAGGCGCTGATGCGTTCGATCGCCGAGAAGCTCTACGCGCTGCCCGACGAGACGCAGACGCTCAGCGGCCACGGCCCCCCCACCACGATCGGCCATGAGAAACGCACGAATCCGTTTGTCCGCGGCTAGCGCCGAGCGCGATCGACCTGGAGGCGGAGCACGTCCGGCCGGGCGTAGTGCCCCGTGACGTCGAGCGTCATGCGCTCGCGGTCGATCATCGAGAGGTCGCACTCGGCGTGGATGATCGCCTCGGCGTCCCAGACCTGCTCGGAGATGATCTCGCCGCGCGGGTTGATGATGCACGAGCCGCCCCGGTTGACGAGCGCCGCGTCGTCGGCGAGCGATTCAAGCCGACCAAGCGATGCCGGCAGATCGCCCGCCGCCTGGATCTGGCCGGCCGCGAGCACGAAGCACCGCGCCTCGAAGGCGTAGCTGCGCGAGGCGACCACGTGCCGATCGTGCACGGTGGGCCAGACCGC
>CAYQAD010000220.1:0-4473 GCA_964415125.1 uncultured Phycisphaeraceae bacterium
ACCTGCCCGAGGTGGCTCTGCTCGCTGCTGCTCGCGCCGTCGAGCGCGCTGAGCCGACCGACCGAGGCAAACGCGGCGCTGACCTCGGGCTGGGCGATGGCGGCCGCCTCGACGCGGCGCAAGATCCGGTCGGTCTCCGACGCGGGCGTGCCGATGGGCATGATCAGCTCGCCGTTGACCGTCTCGGCGTCGGACGAATCGAAGAACGTGAACCGCACGACCTCGCCCGCGACCAAACCAAACGACGCGACCATCAGCGCGAAGGCGCCCACGACCGTCAGATACCGATGCCTGATCGCACGCTCGAGCACCCACGCGTACCGAGGCACGAGGATCCGCCGGAACAGCGCGTCGCGGTACAGATCGAACCTCGACTCCAGCCGCTCGAATCGGCTCTGCCGACCCGCCTCGCGCAGGCGGTCGACCTTGAGCAGGCTGTGCCCCATGTGGCACGGCAGGATGAACAGCGCCTCGATCAGGCTCACCGCCAACGCGATCGCCACGACCTGCGGCAAGACCTCGAGCAGGTTCCCCAGGTCCCCCTGCACCAGCGCGAGCGGCACGAACGCGCCGATCGTCGTCAGCACCGTCGCGACGACCGGCCAGTTCACCTGGCCCGTGCCGGAGACGGCCGCCTGCAACGCCGGCTCGCCCGCCTCGTGCCGGGCGATGATGTTCTCGGCGACCACGATCGCGTCGTCCACCAGCAGGCCCAGCACGATGATCAGCCCAAACATCGTCAGCAGGTTCAGCGTCACGCCGAGCAGCGCCATCGCCGCGAGCGTGCCGGTGAGACTCACCGCGAGCCCCGCGGCGACCCAGAAACTCACGCGCCAGTTCAACAGCACCACCAGCGTCAGAAACACCAGCGCGAGCCCCCAGAACGCGTTGCGACTCAGCAGCTCCAGCCGGCCGACGATGAAGCGAGCCAGATCGGTCGTGAGTGCGACCTCGCCCGGCAGCGGGGCCGCGCGCGACAGGCCCAGCTCGTAGGCGAGCACACGATCGGAGACGGGCGAGGTATCGCTCGGCGGGCGGAGCAGCCCCGCGATGCGCTCACGCAGCGTCAGCTCGATCGGCTCGCGCTCGAGCCCCGCGACGTACGCCTTGACCATCGCGGCCATCGAGACCGCGTCCTCATCGCCGACCTTGAAGACCGTCAGCGACACACTCGGCTTGCCGTTGAGCCGCTCGCGGATCTCGACGTCGGCGAACCCGTCGCGCACGTCGGCGATGTCGCCGAGGCGCAGCACCTGCCCGGAAGGATCGGACTTCACCACGATCTCGCGGATGGTCTCGGCCCGCTCGTCCGCGGCGAGCGTGCGCACCGCGACGTTCTGGCTCGCGCCCTTCACCGACCCGCTGGGCAGCTCGACCATGTGCTCGCGCACCGTCTGCGAGATCCTCGGCAGGCTCAGGTTGTGCTGGAGCGCCGCCTCGGGGCGCACCTCGACGCGGACCTCGTCGACCCGCACGCCGCTGAGCGCGACGTCGCCCATGCCCGGCAGCGTGCGCAGGTCGTCGCGCACCGACCGGATCGCCTCTTTCATCTCCCGCTCGTCGCCGTCGCCGAAGATGCTCAGCACAATCACGGGCAGGTTCGGCTCGAACTTGTCGACCACGATGCGGTCGGCCGCGTCCGGCAGGTCCTGCAGCGCGTCGACCTCGCGCTTGACCTCCGCGACCTTCACGTCGATGTCCACGCCCTCGCGGAACTCGACCGTGATCGACGCGAGCCCCTCGCGCACGACCGACGTGACCTCCTTGACATCGTCCAGATCCTCGATCGAGTCCTCGATCTTGACCGCCAGCGAGCGCTCGACCTCGTCGGGCGCCGCGCCCGGGTAGGGCGCGACGATGTTGACCAGCACCGGGTCGATCTGCGGGAAGAACTCGCGCCGCAGCGAGAGCCCAAAGATGAGGCCCAGCGCGATGATCGCGATCATCACGAGATTCGCCACGACGGGCTTGCGAACGCCGAAGGATGCAAGGCTGCTCATCGCGTGCTCCTACTCGTCCTCGTCGCCGACGCCGGCGTCACCGGCACGTGCTTCGTCAGCATCGGCGTCGTTCGCGCCCGCCTCGGTCCGGACCAGCGTGCCCGTGCCGAGCTGGTCGAGATTGCTCACGATGATGCGTGCGCCGGGCTCGAGCGACCCGGGCTCGAGAGCGGCCCACTCGCGCTCGCGCGGATCGATCTGCGGGTACGAGCCGCGCACGCCGAACGCGATGCGCACGGGCACCTGCCGCGATCGGATGCTGCCGTCGGGTGCCACATCGGCGATCGTCACGGTGTCGGCCACGACCGCGCCGCGTGGCACAAGCACCAGCGCCTCGCCCGCCGCGTCGGCCCGGACCTCGCCCATGAGAAACCGCCCCGGCAAGATCAGCTCGGCGTCGCGCTGCGCGAGCGCGTCGGCCGAGACCTCCTGCTCGACCTCGACGAACACTGTGACTGTCCGCGTGGCCGCGTCGGTCTCGGGCGCGACGCGCACCACGGCGCCCTCCCAGGGCCCCTGCGCGTTGCCGTCGACCCGCAGCGTGACGGCGTCCCCCACGCCGAGCGAGCCGGCCGCGGCGCTCGGCAGCCGCAGCGGCACCTCGATGCGCCGCAGGTCCACGACCCGCGCCACGCGCGATCCGATCGTGACCAGCTCGCCCGCCTCGACGTCCACGCGCTGGATGAAGCCGTCGATCGGGCTCGTGATCTCCGTGCGCTGCACATCGAGCCGCGCGAGGTCGATCCGTGCGCGCTGATCGAGCAGCTGGGCCTCAAGGGCGGCCCGCCTCGGGGCGATCAGTTCCGCCGCCTGCCGGAGCGATGCCAGCGCCCGTTCGTTGCGGCGCAGGTCGGCGATCTCGGCATCGAGCTCGCGCTGCATGCCCGCGCCGCGCTCGATCGCGGTGCGCGTGCGCTCGACGTCGTTGCGCGCCAGCTCGACCTCCTCGCCCTGAAGCTCCACCTGCTCGAGGGCCCGGGCCAGCTCGATGTCCAGGGCCGCGATGTTCGCCTGCGTGGCGATCGCCGCCTGCTCGGCGCTGGCGAGGCGGGCGCGGAAGTCCGCCGGCTCGACCCGCGCGATCAGCTCGCCCGCGCGGATCGCCACGCCCGGCTCGATCGCGGCGGGCCGCTCGACGATGCGGCCGGTCACCTGCGCGGAGATCTCGGCAAACGACATCGGCCGGGCCGTGCCGTACCCCTCCCACGTCCGCGGCACGCGGACCGCAGCGGTCTCGATCGTGCGCACGAGCAGCGCCCGCTCCTCCACCCCCCGCGTCTCGGGCTCGACCTTCATCGAACGCAACGCACCAAACACACCCGCCCCGATGACCAGCAGCACCACGCCCAGCGTGATGCGGAAGGCCAGCGAGGCGACGCGGAGCGTGCCCGACGGACCGCGCCGCGTTTGGCTTCGAGGCGTCGTCGCGGAGGACGACGCCTCACTCGGACTCGCGGAGTTGGTTGGCGTCGGCGTCGATCGCTCGCCGGCGGTCTCCGTGCTCATCGGCATTGATCTCCTGTGGGGGGGCACGCCAGAGCACGGGGCATCGATGGCTTCGCGTCGCGGTCACCCGGCGTGCGCACGCCGTGACCCGCCAACACCAACAGTAGGCGTCGCCCGTGCGAGGGCCTCTACCGCTCGCTGGCAGCGGGCTGCGGGGGCTCGACACTCACCGCGACGGGATCTGCCGACTCCCCGACGCGCTCGGGCAGGTCGGGCAGCACGGGGCGGAGCAGCATGACGACCGACACGACGATCACGATCGCCGCGACGTTCAAGACCGCGCCGGCACGCACCATCTGCGCCATCGCGACGTACCCGCTTCCAAACACGATCGCGTTGGGCGGCGTCGCGACGGGCAACATGAACGCCGCGCTCGCCGCGAGCGCGGCCGCCACGAACAGGTACATGCCGTCCACGCCGAGCACGAGGCTCGCGCCGCCCAGCACGGGCAAGAACGCCGCCGCGACGGCCGTGTTGCTCGTCAGGTGCGTCATGACCTGCGTGACGATCGCGACCACGAGCACGAGGCCCCAGAGCGGCAGCCCCTCGAGCCCGCCGAACATGCCGCCGACGTAGTCGTCGACGCCGTGCGCACTGATCGCCGCGGCGAGGCACAGCCCGCCGCCGAAGAGCAGCAGCACGCCCCAGGGCAGCCGCACGGCCGTCTCCCAATCCATCGCGAAGCGCCGGCGCTTGCCGTCGACCGGGATGAGGAACAGCAGCAGCGCACCGGTGAGCGCCACGCCCGTGTCGGTCAGGCCGTCAAGGCCCGTGAGATCGATGATCAGCCCGCGGAACATCCACCCGGCCGCGACGAGGTTCATCACGGCGAACACGCTGACCTCGTGCCAGCGCGGCTTGCCCATCGCGGCGAGCTCCGTCCGGATCACCTCGCCAGCCCGCTCCATCGAGCCCAGCTTCACCGGGAACGCCACGAAGACGAGCACGAACCACGCCAACGGCAGGA
>CAYQAD010000221.1:0-4471 GCA_964415125.1 uncultured Phycisphaeraceae bacterium
CGGTCACGATCGGCTGGTCGAACGTGCCGGCCGCACGAAGCGTCTCGATGTACGCCTCCGCTTCCTTCTTCTGCTCCTCGCCCACCGCGAAGATCGCGCCGCGGTACTGCGAGCCGAAGTCGGGACCCTGGCGGTTCAGTTGAGTCGGATCGTGCATCGCGAAGAACGCGCGCAGCAGCGTGCGATACGCCACGTTGTCGGGGTCGTAGGTCACGCGCACCACCTCGGCGTGCCCGCTGTTGCCCGTCGAGACCGAGCGGTAGTCCGGCTCATCGGTGTGCCCACCCTGGTATCCGCTCACCGCGTTGACCACGCCCGGGAAGTTCTGGAAGTGGTGCTCGATGCCCCAGAAGCACCCGCCCGCAAAGTACGCCGTCTTGGTCTGCACCGGCATCGCGCCCTCCGGCAATGACTCACCCTCTTCGTAAAACACCAGCGACTCGGAGTTGACGCAGAATCGCAGGCCGGTCGGCTTGGGGCCGTCGTCGAAGACGTGTCCGAGGTGCCCATCGCACCGTGCGCACACGATCTCGACGCGCTTCATGCCCAGCGAGTTGTCCTGCTTCGCGCCCACGTGCTCCGGGTCCACGGGCCGGAAGAACGAGGGCCAACCGGTGCCCGAGTCGAACTTGTGCCCGGAAGAAAACAGCGGCAGGTCGCACAACCCGCAGCCGTAGAAGCCTGTCTTCTTGTTGTCCAGCAGCGTGCCGCAGAAGGGGCGCTCGGTGCCCTTTGCCAGAATCACCTCACGCTGCTCGGGGGTCAGCTTCTGTGCGAGCTCTTCGATGCGATCCTGCCCGAGCGGCGTGATGTCGTAGCCGGTTCGCGAGTAGCGGGGGCCCGACCTCGTCTCCGCTGTGCCACCCGAAGTACTGACCGCCATCATCCCACCAACCTTCCTTGCGTGAGAGAGATCCCCACCCCAGCCTCCGGCCGCACCGCCGCCCAGTGCGAGGTACCCGAGGGTGATGCCCGCAGCCAGGCCGAAGGCAGCAAGGCCGACTCGAAGCAACGTTCCAGAGGCTATCCGCGTCGCCGACGATTTCATGCGTGCTCCATTCCGACGCGCAGCACGGGCCGCGGGTCACTGCTTCCAACATGCCTGCCCAGCGTGGTATTCACTTCGCCGTCGCCACGACCGCGGATGCTTACGCCGATCCGAGCGCCGGCTGGGTTCACGAGGATTTCGTACCGAGAAAGTCGCCGCGGGGGTCTCGGGGGTGCATCATGGCGTGACACGCCGGTTATCCAGACCGGGCCCTTCCATCGCGTCGCCAACCGAGGAGCCTGTCATGGGCGTTCCCGCAGCTCTTGCCACCATCGTTGTCAGCCTGCTCAGCGTGTGCAGCCTGGTCCAGCCCGCTTCGGCCCAGACCGGCAGCGTCATCTTCATCCACCCCGACGGCGCCTCGGCCGCCACCTGGGCCGCGACGCGCGCTCTGCACGTCGGCCCGGACAGCGACCTCAACTGGGACCGCCTCCCCGCCATCGCCCTCTACCGCGGCCACATGCGCGACTCGCTCACCGCCACGTCCAACGGCGGGGCAACGACCCATGCCTTCGGTGTCAAGGTCGCCTCCGATGCGTTCGGCATGACCGCCGGCGGCGACCGCGCCGAGCACATCACCGACGCCCAAGGCCGGTCAACATCCGTCGCACACCAGGCCCTCCGGGCCGGCGTCCGTGTCGGGCTCGTCCAGTCGGGCATCGCGTCCGAGCCGGGCACGGCCGCCTTCCTCGCGTCCGTCCCATCACGCCGCCAGCACGAGGACATCGCCGCCCAGCTTGTCGAGTCCGGGGCGCACGTGCTCCTCTCCGGCGGCGAGCGGCACTTCCTGCCCGAAGGCACCGAAGGCGTCCACGGCCCCGGTGAGCGAACCGACGGCCGAAACCTCATCGCCGAGGCCCGCGCCGCGGGCTACACCGTCGTACGCACGCGCAACGATCTCGCCGACCTGCCACCCTCGACGGACCGGGTGCTCGGTCTCTTCGCCTGGTCGTCGACCTTCAACGACAAGGACGAGCAGACCCTCGCCGACCGGGGCTTGCCACTCTTCGACCCCGACGCCCCGACCCTCGCCGAGATGACCCGCGCGGCGCTCGACGTGCTCTCGCGCGATGGCAGCCAGTTCCTGCTAGTCATCGAGGAGGAGGGGACCGACAACTTCGGCAACAAGAACAACGCGGCGGGCGTGATGGAGGCTGCCAAGCGCGCCGACGACGCGATCGGCGTCGCCCAAGACTTCCTCGTCGAGCATCCCGAGACCCTGGTCATCACGACAGCCGACTCCGACGGCGGCGGCCTGCGCATGGTCGGCATCCCCCAGCTCCCATTCGTGCAGTCTCCCGATGCCCTGCCCCAACGCGACGCCAACGGTGCGCCCGTCGACGGCGTGGGCGGCACCGGCACCGCCCCATTCGTGGCGATGCCCGACCAGTTCGGCCAGCGCCTGCCCTTCGCGGTGGTCTGGTCGTCCCGCGACGACGTCGCCGGCGGCGTGCTCGTCCGCGCACAGGGGCTCAACGCCCACCGCGTCCGCGGATCAATGGACAACACCGGGGTCGCTGAGCTGATGCGACAGACCCTGTTTGGAACGCAAAGTCCTTAGCACAAAGTATTTACATCGCGATTGGGACTGCCCGCCGCCGAGGCTCTTGCGGAGTTTGGAGTCTTTTATATGCTAGCCCGCTCACCATGCCGGTGGTTGGGGGCATGCCTTGGCAACCCGTGATCGAGCTCTGACGCACGCACTCGCCGGCACGGCTGCATGTCTGGCCGCAGCCGCCGCGAGCGCGGCGCCCACCGCGCCCGAGCTCATCAATCCGCAGGCGGGTGCGGGCCAACGGGCCGAACGCCTCGCCGCGGCCCCAGCCACGTCGGGCCACGACGGCAAATTCTTTATCGCGAGCGACGACGGCGTGAAGCGGCTTGTGGTCGGGGGGTACACGCAGTTCCGCTACAACGTTGTTGCCGGCGACTCGCGCATCGACGACGGCGAAGACCTCACCACCGGCTTCGAGCTTGCACGCACCCGCCTGATCTTCGGCGGCGCGTTCAACGACCGAACCACCTTTCTCATCCTCCCCGCGATCAACTCGGGCGCATCCTGGACCGTGCTCGACGCGTGGTTCCGCCACGAGCTGGACACCGGCCTTGCGATCACCGTCGGCCAGCAGAAGCTCCCTTTCTTTCGCGAGTGGAACGTTTCCGAGCGGTTTATCCAACCCGTTGAACGCTCGACGTTGTCACAGGTCTACGCGTCGATCTACTCGCAAGGCGTTGCCCTCGAGACCGCGCCCGACGAGTCCGTCTTTCTGAAGGTGACGCTTTCGGACGGGCTCAGGGCGATCAACACGCCGCTCGGCTCGCCCCGCGCAGCAGACGGCGCCGCGCTCACCGCCCGCGCCGAGTGGGTGCCGCTTGGTTCCCGCGCCGTCTTCGGCACGATGTCCGCCCTCGACACCAGCACGCCGTCGCTCTTGCTCGGGGCATCCGTGCATTGGCAGGACGAGACCGACGCATTCTTCGGCACCAACGTCGACAGCATCTTCCAATACACACTGGATGTCTCGTACGAGGACCAGGGTTTTAACGCGACGCTCGCCGTCGTTGGTCGGCACATCGACCTCCCGAGCTCCGCCTCGATCAAGACCGAAGACACCTTCGGCGTCTTTGCCGGGGCGGGCGTGTTCATTGCGACGAACACCGAACTCTTCGCCCGCTACGCCGCGCTCGTTCCCGATGGCGATCGCGTCGCCGACGACACCTTCCACGAGATCACCGCGGGCTTGACACGGTACTTCGCGGGCCATGCCGCGAAATTCACGCTCGATGCCGTGTACTACCCCAGCAGCGTTGACGACACCGAGGTCATCGGCTTCGGCCCTTCCGCCGCCACCGGCCTCTTGCAGACCAGCGGCGACCAACTCGCGATCCGCGCCCAGATGCAACTCAAGTTCTGAACGCCCGACCGGGAACCGCCACGACGCCAAACCCTCCCGAAGGAGCACCCATGCCCGCATCCGAAGACCTCTCGCCCCAGCGCTACTGGGCGATCAACATCCGCTACCTGCTGATCCTGCTGATCGTGTGGTTCGCCGTCTCCTACGGCTGCGGCATCCTGCTCGTCGACGTGCTCAACCAGGTCCGCCTGCCCGGCTCGGGCTTCAAGCTCGGCTTCTGGTTCGCCCAGCAGGGCTCGATCTACGCCTTCGTCGTCCTCATCTTCGTGTACGTCTGGCTGATGAACCGGCTCGACAAGCGTTTCAACGTCAGCGAGTAGTCGCCTCATCGAGACACTGGGAGACCCGCCATGGACGTGCAAGACTGGACCTTCGTCATCGTCGGCATTACCTTCGCTCTCTATATCGGCATCGCGATCTGGTCGCGCGCCGGCTCGACGAGCGAGTTTTACGTCGCCGGCAAGGGCGTCCACCCCATCGCCAACGGCATGGCCACCGGCGCCGACTG
>CAYQAD010000222.1:0-4470 GCA_964415125.1 uncultured Phycisphaeraceae bacterium
CGAGGCGGAGTGGGCCCATGGGGAAGTTGCAGCCGAGCTTCATGATGCCGTCGATGGCTTCGGGCTCGGCGACGCCTTCCATCCAGGCGTAGAAGGCCTCGTTGATCATGGGCATGAGGACGCGGTTGGAGACGAACCCGGCGCGGTCGTTGGCGGCGAGGGGCGTCTTGCCGAGTGCTTCGGCGAGGGCGATGGTGCGCTGGGTGACGGCGGGATCGGTGGCGATGCCGTTGATCACCTCGACGAGCTTCATGACCGGGACGGGGTTGAAGAAATGCATGCCGATGACGCGGGGGGCGGCGGGGCCGGTCTCGGCGGCGATGCGGGTGATGGAGATGGAGGAGGTGTTGGTGGCGAGGATCTGGCCCTCGGTGAGCATGGCGGCGAGTTTCTTGAAGAGCTCGCTCTTGATGTCGAAGTTTTCCGTGGCGGCTTCGATTGCGATGTCGGCACCGGCGAGGTCTTCGAGGTTGCTGGCGTAGGTGATGCGGGCGAGGGCGGCGTCGACATCCGCCTGGGTCATGCGCTCCTTCTCGACCTCGCGGGCGAGGCGTTTGGCGTGGGTTGCCTTGGCGCGGTCGAGGGACTCGGGGAAGGCGTCGTAGACGAGGGTGTCGAAGCCGCGGACGGCGGCGACCTGGGCGATGCCGCCGCCCATTTGGCCGGCACCGATGATGGCGATGGTTTTGATGTTGGTCTCGGTGGACATGGCTGTGCCTCCGGTCGGCTGGGTGTGCGGTGTGTTCTGTTGGGGGAGGTGAGGATATGCTGGATGCATGCCGAGTATTGAGCAGTTGAAGAAGGTGTTGGCAGCGGACCCGAGGGACCCGTTTGTGCTGTACGGGCTTGCGCAGGAGCACGCGAAGGCGGGGAACTTGGCTGAGTCGATCTCGTTCTATGACCGGTGCCTCGCGGAGGACCCCCACTACTGCTACGCGTACTTCCACAAGGCGCGGGCGCAGGAGGCGGGGGATGACGTGGCGGGGGCGATCGAGACCTTGAAGGCGGGTGTCGAGGCGGCGCGGGCTGCGGGTGATGGGAAGGCGCTGGGGGAGACGAGCGAGTACCTGGCGATGCTGGAATCGGCGCGGGATGGATGACGACGGGCCGGGCATGTTTGGCGAGGCGGCTGAGCTCGTGCGGATCACGGCGCTGGTGCCCGATGCGCGGCGGCCGACGCGGGTGCGGGTGCGTGCGGGGCGCAAGACGATCGGCACGGTGCATGTCGATGATGTGATGGCGCTCGGGCTTGCGGTGGGTGACGAGCTTGACGCGGAGGCGATGGCGAAGCTCGAGCGTGCGGCGGCGCGGGACGCGGCGCGGACGCAGGCGATCAATCTGATCGCGGCTCGGCCTTACTCGCGGCGGCGGCTTTTGGATCGGCTTCGCAAGAAGCACGAGCTGGCGGACGCGGAGGCGGCGGTGGAGCATGTCGCGTCGCTCGGGCTGCTGGACGACCGGGCGTACGCGGAGGCGTATCTGCGGGCGCAGGCGGGGGGATCGGGCGTGAATGGGACGGGACCCCGGCTGCTGGAGGCGAAGCTCAGGCAGCGCGGGGTGGACGGGGATGTGGCGCGATCGGCGGTGCGCGAGGCTGTGGAGGAGCGGGACCTGGCGGGCGATGCGCGGGCGATCGCGGCGAAGCGTGCGGCGAGGCCGAGTATGCAGGCGCTGGATCGCGACGCGGCGCGGCGGCGGCTGCACGGGTTTCTGGCGCGGCGGGGGTTCGACTCGGACATCTGCCGGGACGCGGTGGACCACGCGCTGCCGCGGTGAGGGCGGCGGGCGCGGCCGCGCGGCGCGGGCGGGGTGGTGTCGCTACGATTTGGGCATGAAGACGACGCGATTGATGGCGGGTGTGGCGTGTGTTGCGGCTCTGGGCGTGGTTGGGTGCGCCGAGCAGAATCGGCGGACGGTGCTGGGGCACTCGCAGGTCGATGAGGATGGGGTCGCGCAGGGCGAGGTGGTGACGCTCGAGGCGTTCGCGGATGACCGCCGGGAGCTTGGCGTGGACTACGGCACGCGCACGCGGACGCTCGATCGGCGCGGGTGGGTGGAGACCGAGCACGTGCAGCCGATCGACGGCGTGTATCACACGCCGACGTACCGGACGATCCGGCGGACGACCGAGGACAGCGCGCGGCAGCGGGGCAAGTTCCCGACGGTGCAGAGCGCGGCGGGGACGGATGAGCCGTATGTGCGGGCGCAGTGGCGCGACGGGACGATCGTTGCGATGCGGACGGCTGCGGATGCGGTGGCGATGCCGGTGTGGGTTTTTGTGGAGCCGGTGTGGGAGGAGCGGATGAGCCCGGGCGTGGCGTATGAGCGGGCGCCGGCGGGTGTTTCGGAGCTGCCCGCGACTGGGCTTCCGGCGGGGGCGGACCGGTCGGTGCATCGCGGCGGGGCGGCGGTTCCGGCGGATGTCCCGGTGCCTGTTGCGGCGCCTGTTGCGGCGCCTGTTGCGGCGCCGGTGATGCAGACCGAGCCGGTGTATGTCGAGCCGGAACCGGTCGCGCCGGTGGTGGATGATCCGAACGCGGGGAACCCGTTTGTTCGGCCGGCGCCTGCGGGTGTGACGGGGGCGGGCTGATGGCTGGCGGTTCGGCAGGGGAGTTGCCGGCGGCGTATCCCTTCAAGCCCGAGTATGAGGTGACGCCTGTTGCGACGAAGCGCGACGGGCTTCCGATTCTCGATGTGCGGCTCAACGAGGAGTTTGAGTTTGCGCACGTGGAGGGGTCGGTGCACGTGCCGTTGCACGAGCTCGAGGATCGGGTGGATGAGTTGGAGTTTGATGCGGACGAGCCGATCGCGGTGATGTGCCATCACGGCGTGCGGAGCATGAAGGCGGCGCTGATGCTGCGGGCGCTTGGGTTTCCCAAGGCGTACTCGATCGCGGGGGGCATCGAGCTCTGGTCGCTGACGGCGGACGCGGGCGTGCCGAGGTACGAGCGGGACGGGGCGTTTGTGAAGGGCGTGTAGTACGCGGCTGTGTTCGGCGTTGCGGTTGGCTAGGCGGGCGGGGTTTCGGTGGGTGGGGTGCCGGTCGGCGGGGCGGGTGTGATGAGCACCTTGTCGACGCGGCGGCCTTGCATGTCGATGACCTCGAAGGCGACGTTTTGCCAGGTGGCGATCTCGCCCTCGGCGGGGATGTGGCCGAGGATCGCGGCGATGAAGCCGGCGAGGGTTGTGACGCTTGGGAATGCGTTGTCGATGGCGCCGGCGGCGTTGAGGGCGGTGTCGATCTCGTGGATGGGCGTGAGGCCTGCGGCGATGAGCGTGCCGTCTTTGCGTCGGCGGATGGACGCGGTGCTTGCGGCGGGGTCGAGTGTGAGGTCGCCGACGACGGCGTTGGTGAGGTCGCGGAGTGTGACCATGCCCTCGGTGCCGCCGTACTCGTCGACGACGAAGGCGATGTGCTCGCCGCTGTCGCGGAAGTGGTCGAGGAGTTGGAGTGCGGGCATGGTTTCGGGGACGAAGGTGGGTGTGCGGGCGACGTCGGCGGGGCGGACGTCCTCGTCGCCGCCGAGCAGGCTGTAGGGGATGAGGTCTTTGACGTGGACGAAGCCGGTGATGGTGTCGAGGTTGTCGCGGGCGACGGGGAAGTGCGAGTAGGGGTTTGTGGCGAGGAGTGTGCGGACGGCGCTGAAGGGCTGGTCTTCCTGGAGCCAGGCGATCTGGCTTCGCGGGACCATGATGTCGCGGACGCGGAGATCGCCGACTTTCATGGTGCGCTGGAAGAGGGCGAGCTCCTGTGGGAGGAAGACGCCGACGCCCGCGGCGCGGGCGAGCACGGCGCGGACGTCGTGCTCGGAGATGTCTTCGGTGCGGTGCTGGGGGACGCGGAAGGCGCGGAGGACGAGGTCGCCCGAGATGGTGAGGATGTTGACGGGGATCGCGGCGAGGACGGAGAGCAACGCGACGGGGCGGGCGAGGAGCATGGCCATGGCTTCGGGGAAGGCGATGGCGAGGCGCTTTGGGATCAGTTCGCCGACGACGAGTGAGAAGTAGGTGATGGCGATGACGACCGTTGCGAGGGCGAGGGTGTCGGCGTAGGGGGCGACGAGGGGGAGGCGGGCGAAGAGCGATTCGAGGGGGGCGGAGAGAGACTTCTCGCCGAATGCGCCGGCGAGGATGCCGATGAGTGTGATGCCGATCTGGACGGTGGAGAGGAACCGGGAGGGGTTGCGAGAGAGCTGGAGCGCGGCGGCGGCGGCGCGGTTGCCTCGCGCGGCGGCGGCGGCGAGGCGCGGCTTGCGCGCGGTCATGATGGCGAGCTCGGTCATTGCGAACAGGCCGTTGAGCACGATGAGGAGCGCGATCGCGATGAGGGCCGTCGTCATGGGGGGAGTTTATGACTCGGCGTGCGTGTGGTACGTGCGCAAAGCGAAACCCACCGCATGCGCGGTGGGCTCGCGGGTTGTTGCGTTGTGCTCGGAGCCTTGGGCCGGGTTAGCCGCGGAGGCGGAGCGT
>CAYQAD010000223.1:0-4453 GCA_964415125.1 uncultured Phycisphaeraceae bacterium
TGACCTGGACGCGGTGTGGAAGCGTGTGACCGCGTCGGCGCCCTCGATGATGATCCGCACGCTGCTCGAGCACGCCCGGCTCGCGAGCGTGGCGGCGGGCGTGGCCCGCGTGGTGGTCGCGCCGGGCATGCGCTCGCTCGCCGAGGGCCGCAAGGGCGAGCTGGAGCAATTGCTCAGCCGGCACGGCGGCGTGCAGGCCCGGATAGAACTCGAGGTCGCCGAGACATCAAGCGCCGGCGAGGCGGGTTCGGCCGGGCCGAGCGAGCGCGACGAGCCCCGGCTGCCGCCCGGCGCGGACGATCGCGTGCGTGAGCATCCGCTGGTGAAGGAGGCGGCGCGCGTGTTTGGCGCGGGCATCGCGAAGGTCAAGCCCCGCCCGGCCGCGGCGCGGCCGCCGAGCGAAGAGGACGAACAGCGCGACCGCAAGGACGAGACGGATTCGTAGCCGGCGGGCAGAAGGAGACAGGATGTTCGGGAACATGAAGATGCTCGGGGCCCTCACGAGCCTGATGCAGAACCGCGAGGCCCTCGAGGCTGCGGGCAAGCGGATCCAGGAGAAGGCCGAGTCGATGCGTGTCGTGGGCGACGCGGGCGGCGGCGCGGTGCGCGCCACGGTGGATGGCAAGATGCGCGTGATCGACGTCGAGATCGCGCCGGCCCTGGCCTCGTCGCCCGATGCGGCGGGCGAGCTCGGCGCGTTCGCGGCCGACGCGGTCAACGCGGCGCAGACCGCCGCCCGCAACCAGCTGCAAGACATCGTCCGCGCCGAGGCGCGCGATCTCGGGCTCGAGGACCTGCTCGACCAGTTCGGGGGCGACATCGGGAAGCTCCTGCGGTGACGAGCCGCGGCGACGCGATCGTTCGCATCGACGGCGGGAGCTCAACTCTTTGGGGCCGGCGTGACCGCGGGGCGTGGGATGTCCGCATCGACGTGCACGACACCGAGCTTTGCGACGACGGGCTCGATGAGGCCGAGTGGGCCCGGCGATGCGCCGCGAACCCGCGGCTGTTCAATGGCCCGATGCTTTCGGCCGAGCGGATCGATCCAGAGGCCGGGACCATCTCGGCGCGGCGCGGCTGGTACAAGCAGCTCGTGCTCGGCATGCCGGGCGTGCGACTTCTCGCCGTCATGGGCGTCGTGGTAGCGCGGCGAGAGCGCGGCGAACTCTGCACCCTCATCGGCAAACGCAGCCACAACACCCGGCTCTACGGCGGACGATGGGAGCTCGCGCCGGCCGGCGGGCTCGACCCCGTGCCCGAGCGCCGCGTGACCCGCGCCATGATGCTCCGGCAGCTGGCCGAGGAAACGCGGGAAGAACTCGGCATTGAGGCAAAGGCGCGATCGGCCGACGTCATCGCGCTCGTGCAGAACGGCGAGTCGCGGAGCGTGGATGTTGTCGTCCGCGTCGAGCCCGAGGCCTCGGTCGAGGCGCTCCGTGCGCGGTTGCCCGACCGCGCGTCGTGGGAGTACGAGCGGCTGCTCTGGCTGCCGCTGTCGCGCGCGGACGGGTTCGTTGCGCGGCGGCGTGGGCGGATGACGCCGCAGTCGCGGGTGGTCTTTGAGTACCTGGGGTGGACTGGGCGGTCGTCGACCGCGGCGTGGCCGATCACGCGGTCGGCGGGGCCCACTCGGTCTCGGGGTCTTTGACGAGCATCAGGCCGCCTCGCAGCACGCACTCCTTGCAGATCATCGCGTCTGCCGCGGGGCTGCGCCAGTGGGGCGCGTCGTGCTTGTGCATGAGGCACATGGTGCAAGTGTCGTCATCGCCGGGCATCTCGCCGGCGTCCTGGACGATGGTGGTGGCGTGGGCGAGGGTGAGGCATCGGCCGCAGATGAGGCTGCCGCGGTGGCCCTCGACCATGGGGCGGTCCTCGGCCCAGGTCTGCTCGCAGAAGTCGCAGATAAAGTCCTCGGGCTGCATGTTGAGCGGGTCGGCGCCTTCGCGTTGCATGCGTTACTCCGCGTGCTCGGTGGTGCCCGAGTGGGCGGGCTCGCCGCCGGGCACGAGCTGGTTGCGGGCGATGAGCTGGTAGGTCGGGCAGCGGGCGAGCAGTTCGGTGTGCGTGCCCTGGTCGACGAGTCGGCCCTCGTCCATCACGAGGATGCGATCGGCCGCGAGCACCGTGCTCAGGCGGTGCGCGACGATCAGGCACGTCCGCCCCGCGGCGAACTCGCCCATCGCCTCGGCGATCTGGTGCTCGCTGTCGGCGTCGATCATGCTGGTCGCCTCGTCGAGGATCAGGATCGCCGGATCGCGCAGGATCGCGCGGGCGATCGCGACACGCTGGCGCTGCCCGCCGGAGAGCGTGAGCCCCTGCTCGCCGACCGAGGCGTCGTAGCCGTCGGGCATCGCGCGGATGAAGCCGTCGGCGCGAGCCTTGATCGCGGCGGCGCGGATGCTCTCATCGCTCGTGTCCTGCGCGCCGTAGGCGATGTTCGCGCGAATGCTGCCGCTGAACAGCACGGTCTCCTGCGTGACCACGCCGATCTGCCGGCGGAGCGAACGCACGGCCACCTCGGTGATGTCGCGACCGTCGATGCGCACGACGCCCGCCTCGGGATCAAAGAGCCTGGGCACGAGCGCGAGCAGCGTGGTCTTGCCCGAGCCGTTGGGACCGACGACCGCAACGGTCTCGCCGTGCGCCACGCGGACGGACACATCACGCAGCGCCGGCTCGGTCTTGTTCGGATAGGTGAAGGTGACGCGGTCGAACTCGATCGTCTTGGCGTGTCGCGCGAGCTTGGGCAGGGCGGCACCGTGGCCCGTCTCGGTCGGGCGAGCGAGCATCTCGGCGAGGCGGTCGGCGGCGCCGGCCGAGGTCTGGATGTCGGCGATGATGCCTGTCAGGGGCTTGAGGCTCGCGCCCGCGGCGCCCAGCGCGATGAGCACCGTCATGAACGCCTCGAACTCGAGGTGCTTGTCGATGATCGCCTTGGTCGCCACCAGCACCAGCGCGCCGAGCGAGAGGATCACCAGCAAATCGACCAGCGGGCTCGCCAGCGCCCGGGCGGTGCGCACGTGCATGAGCTGTCGCATCGCCTGCTTGTTGAGCTTGTGGAATCGGCCCGCCTCGTAGCGCTCGGAGGTGTGCACCTTCACGACGCGCAGGCCCTGGATCGCCTCGGTCGCGGCGTGGTAGAGGTCTTCCTGGAACTCGAGCGCGCCCCGGCTTGCGCGGCGGATTTTCTTGCCCACGCGGCGAATCACCGTGTACAGCAGCGGCGCGATCGCGCACGCGATGAGCGTCAGCCGCCAGTCGAGAATCAGCGCCGCCAGAAACGCGGCGATGCCCTTGGAGACCTGCGCGACGCCCTTGGACAGCAGCGCGTTGAAGCCCGCGCCCAACGCGCTGGTGTCCATGACGATCCGGGCGATCGAGTTGCTCGGGCCGGTCGTGACGACGTCCTTGAGCGGCAGGCGAACGACGCGGTGGAACGCCTGACGGCGGAGGTTCGTCTGGGTGCGGTAGACGACCGTGAGCGCGAGATACTGGTGGAGGAAGTTCGCGAGGCCGCCGATGGCGGTGAGGAGCCCGAGGCCGGCGACGATCCAGACGACGGCGGTGAATCGCCCCTCGGGCAGCGCGTCGATCAGCCCGTCGGGGATGATGCCGCCGGCGGGCCCCGCGTCGAGATCGCGGACGAGCTCGGGGAGCGTTCGGCCCTCGCCGAGCATCGCCTCGAGGACGGGCTTGATCGCGACGAGCCCGGCGCCCAGGCCGGCCGCGGAGATGACCGCCATCACCAACGCCAGCACCACGAGGTGCTTGTAGCGCAGCATGCCTTTGGCATAGGTCCAGAAGGGGTCCACGACGGCGGGCGTTCCTTTCGTCGGGCCGACCCACCGCAACGGGCGGGCTCGGCAAGCCGACCCAAAGCGTATTCACACCGCCCGCCCCGCGCGGTGCCGACGCCCGCGGGCCCGACCAGGGCGGCACCCGCCGTCGGGCTCGCGGCCGGCGCGGCGTGCGGCATGAATGGACCGGGCATAGCCGTTCGGGCCGACTGGTGCGGGGGCGATAGGCTTGCGTGCGTGGATCGGCCCAGCGTCACATTCGTGATTCCATGTTTTAACCATGGTGCGTTCGTCGGACAGGCGGTCGCCTCGGCGCTGGCGCAGCGCAACGCGGACGTGCGCGTGGTCGTGGTCGACGACGGCTCGACGGACGGGCAGACGCCCGCCCAGTGCGACGCGTGCGCGGGCGAGCACGTCCGCGTGATCCACCAGGCCAACACGGGCCTGCCCGGCGCACGCAACGCCGGGGCTGCCGGCGCGACGACCGAGTTTCTGGTGTTCCTCGATGCCGATGACTGGGTCGAGCCGAGCTTCGTCGCGAGGCTCGCCGGGGCGCTGGCCGACGCCGACGACGCGTCGCACGCGTACTGCCACGAGCGCATCGCCGAGCTCGGCAACGACTGGGTCTGGCGCACGCCCGCGTGGGACGCCGAGCT
>CAYQAD010000224.1:0-4448 GCA_964415125.1 uncultured Phycisphaeraceae bacterium
CGCAGAAGGGGTGGGTCGTCCCGTCGAGCCGGCCCGGGTCGAGATCGAAGCCGATCGCCTTGAGCACGCGCAGGCCGCGGGCGTGCTGCATGGACTCGGGGATCTTGACGTTGAGCGGCTCGTCGCTCGGGGGCGTGCCGTTCTCGCGGACGTCGGCGATAAACGCGCTCAGTCGCTCGCCGAGGGTCGTGAAGATCGCGTCGATCTCGGCGGCACGCGCGGCGGGCTCGTACTCGTCGAGCAGCGCGTCGTAGAGCTCGCCGCCCTCGGGCGTGCCGTAGCACTCGGCCTTCTGGCGCGAGAGATCGAGCATCTTCTCGAGCCAGGGCGCGAAGGCCTTGAAGTCGTTGGCGCCGCGGGCGGTCTTCCACGCTTCTTGGGCCTGCGAGCCCGTGCGGGCCAGCTCGGCCACGAGCGACTCGGGGAGCTTGGTCGCCCGGTCGAAGTCGCGGCGCATCTCGCGGATGTTCGCCGCGTCACGCGGGCTTGCCTGCAGGTCGCGATCCGCCTCGCACGCGGCGATGAGCTCGCCCAGCGCCGGATCGGTCGAGCGCTGGTGGATGACCGCCGCGAGGGCCGCGGACTGGTTCGCCCGCCCGGCGGCGCCGCCCGCGGGCATGAACGTCTCCTGGTCCCACCCCGCCAGGTGCGCGACGGAGGTGAGGTGCGCGATCTCGCGGAGGCGGGCGCGGAGCTGGTCGTAGGCGGATGTGGACTTTGTTGCGGCTGTGGGCGTGGCGGTGGTCATGTCGGGTGTCCTGTGGGTTGGGTTCGTTGGATACCGGCGAGGTGCGAAGCGGTTGACTCAGTTCGCGTCGAGCGTGGGCGGTGCGCCGTGCAGGGCGTGCTGGAGGGCGATGAGGCTGTAGGCGGTGATGAGCACGGGGTTGTCTTCCATCCAGCGATCGTCGACCGAGCGGAACGAGCCGTCCTCGTTCTGGAGCGTCGTGAGCTGGGCGATGAGGTCGGCGGCCCAGTCGCGGTCGCCCTCGTCGCGCACATCGATCGTCGGCTCGCCCCAGGCGCTCAGGGCACGGGCAAGAGTGATGTAGTAGTAGTACAGCCCGTCGGTGCCGATGCCGGGGTTTTCGGCCATGGTGTAGTGATCTTGCAGCCAGGCATAGGCGGCGGCGACGCGCGGGTCGTCACGGTCGAGCTCGGCGTAGAGGTAGCTCTTGAAACCCGCGTAGGTCATCGAGCCGTAGGAGCGCAGGCGCGACGCGGTCGAACCATCGGAGAGCGTCTCTTCGATCTCGCCAGCCTTTGACTCGCCGATGCCGATCTGGTCGCCGTTGGGGCTGGTCGCGTAGATGAAGCCGCCCTGGTTCGAGCCGTCGGCGTAGGGCATGTCGTTGATCGCATCGACCATCTGCGTGCGCTCGAGGAAGACCAGCGCGCGCTGGTACGCGGGATCGGTCGCGGGCACGCCCGAGTCGTGCAGCGCTTGGAGCATGAGGTTGAGGTTGGAGTTGTCGGGCCGGCCGGAGCCGCCGTAGCCGATGCCGCCGTAGAAGGGATGGTCGCGCGTCACGCGGCCGGTGGTCTCGCCCGCGACCTCGTCGCCGGCGAGGGCGTCTTCCGACCACTGCAGGCGCCCGAGCATCCGCTGGGCGGGCGCGACCGCGGCGCGTGCCCGGGCTGCGGCGGCGAAGTCGGCGTCGTCGACAAGCACGCGGGCGAGGGCGCTCAGGCAGATCGCGGTGTTATACGAGGGAAGGATCGCGTCGTAGATGCCGCCGTCGGGCTGGCGGAAGGAGAGCATGTAGTCCACCGCGTCGGCGATCGCGGGGTCGGTCGGCGTGACGCGCGGGTCGAGCACCATGCCCGTGACGACCAGGCCTGTGATCGCGGGCAGATCGGGTCCGGCGGGGTTGACCGCCCAGCCCCCGGTGGCCGGGTCCTGCTGGGATCGCAGGTACTCGATCGCCCGCGCAGCCATGGCCTCGCCCGTCGCGCGGGCCTCGACGCTCTGGACTTGCGCCACAGCCGACGTGGTCAGCATCGAGGCAACAGCGAGCACAGCAGCGAATCGGTACATCGACGGGTCCTCCGTGTTGCCCGGCACGTGAGGGCCGGCGCGTGGAGCACAGCGTAGTAGTCAGCCGTGCGCGCGAGGCGTCACGGGCGTGTGGGCCGCGAGCAGCGCAGCCGACGCGACCACCGCGGCCGTCTCGACGCGCATCACATGCGGCCCGAACCGCGCAACCCGCACGCCCGCGGCGCGGGCACGCTCGAGCTCCCGCGGCTCCCACCCGCCCTCGGGCCCGATGAGCAGCGTGACCTGCTCGTTGCGCGCCGCGTCATGGCTGGCGGCGGCGAGCGCTTCGGGCAAGGCGGCGCCCGACGCGTCGGCGAGCACGGTCGCGCCGGGATCGTCCAGCGCTGAGTCGAAGGTGATGGCGGGCTCGATCGCGAGCGACCACGCCCGGCCGCACTGCTTGCTCGCCTCGGCCGCGACGCGCTCGAGACGGGCGAGCTTGCCCTCGCGCGGGTCGACGACCGTGCGCTTCGTGATCAAGGGCCCCCACGACGCGGCACCGGCCTGGGCGAGCTGATCGATCATGTGCTCGAGCCTCGGGCCCTTGGGCGGCGCTGTCCGCACATGCACCGCGGGGCTCGGCATCGGCACCGACCGAACCGCGTCGATCCGTGCGGTGAGCGACCACCCGGACTTCTTGCCAAGCTTCTCCGCAGCCTCGATGGTCGCCGACGCGACACGCCCCCGCCCGTCGAGCAGCTCGAGGAGGTCACCTGCGCCAAGGCGCTTGACGCGGACCGCGTGCTGGGCCTCGTCACCCGTGATCGCGACATGCCCACCCTCGGCGGGCAACCCCTCGGCCAGATGCACGCGGTGGAGGCTCATGCATGGGGTTATATCGCGGTTCGGCCCGGCGGTGCGCACACGGGTCGGCGGGCCTTCGCCCGTTATCTGGACTCTGTGCGGGGTGTGGACGACGTGCGCCGCAGCGGGCAACCGGTCTTGAGTCGGCGTGCGCGTTGGTCGATGATGGGTCCGGGAACGTCCCCGCCCTTGGGCTGTGTCGCCCGGGGTGTAGATGGAAAACGCTGGACACGACGCCGCCGGCCGGTTCGGGCCGCGACGCGTGGAGCTGTGATCGAGGGACTGTGAGCGACCACGCTGGCAACCAACCAGCCGACCAGCACGACCAACGCGTCCAAAACGCGCTGGACGCCGATCCGCTCGCGGGCGATGACGGCCAGGGCGAGGGGCTCGACGACATGGTGTCGCGTCTGCTCAGCGAGCTGGACGAGGCATGCGACGCGGCGGAGCGGAGTTTGGCCGACGACGACGCGGCCGAAGCCGCCGCCAACAACGATCCGCCACCCGCCGCCGACGAACAGTCAAGCGAGGCTGAGACCGACGAGCAACCCCGCGCTGAGTCCGAGCCGGAACCCGAGCCTCAGTCCGAACCCGAGCCGGCTGAGGCCGAGGACGCGCCCGTCGCAGCCGAAGCCGAAGAGCTGTCACCCGACGCGTCATCCGAAGCGCCACCCGAAGCGATGGACGAGGACAATCCGCTCGCCGAGTCACCAACCATCGGCGAGGTCGATGATGCTGCCGACCTCGATGACGCGGTCGCGGCGTTGACCGAGGAACTCATGGGCGACGACTCGTCGCCGATCGGCGAGCCCGAGGCGCCGGCCGCTGGCAGCGCCGCTGGCGACGCCTTCGATGCCGATGAACCCGATGACGCCAGCGAGCCCAACGAGACCGAGCGGCTGCCCGAGCCGGCGGCTGGCGAGGCCGAGGGCGAGGCACCAGCGCCCGCTCCGGCACCGGCTCCAGTACCAGCGCCCGCGGCACACGACGCGCCCGGGATGGATGATGCGCTGGGCGGGCTCGGCGACCTCGACGACGCGATCGCGGCCCTCACGAGCGAGCTCATCGACGGCGAGTTTCTCGATGCTGCCGGCGAGACCGCCGACGTCCAAGCGCCCAGCGCCCAAGCACGCCCCAGCGCTGAAGCACCCCGCAGCGCCGAAGCCCACCCCGGTGCCGAAGCACGGGCAGGCGCCCGCGAGCCGACGCCGACTGCACCCGCAACGGTCGCGTCGGAAACGCCACCCGCCGAGGCCCGCCCTGAACCGGCTGCTGCGCCTGCCGAGCCGTCCGTCGCGAAGGCCGAGGTTCCCACGTCGTCGTGGAAGCCCAAGCTCGCGGCTGCGATCGCGGCGGCCGTGGCATTCGTGAAGCTCATCGCGGTCAAGGCTGCGCCCGCCGGCGAGAAGATCGCCCGGCTGATGTCCGCGCCGCTGAACAGCAGGCCCAAGGCCGTCCGCGACCTGATCGGCTGGGCCGGGCTCATCACCGTGTTCTACGCGGCGTGCCTTTGGTTCGTCGTGCTCTTCCTGCGCTCGCCGCAGGTGCCCATGGCCGAGGGCGTGCCGACCGGTCTTGTCGCGGACACCGCGGCGTCGCCCGCGGG
>CAYQAD010000225.1:0-4427 GCA_964415125.1 uncultured Phycisphaeraceae bacterium
TGCATCTCGAGCCAGGTCGGCTGCCCGGTGGGGTGCAAGTTCTGCGCGTCGGGCATGAGCGGGCTTGATGGGAACCTGTCGGCGGGGCGGATCGTCGAGCAGGTCTGGCGGCTTGCGCAGCTGCCCAAGGTCGGACGGATCAGCAACATCGTCTTTATGGGTATGGGCGAGCCGCTGAGCAATCTGTCGGCGGTGGTGCCGGCGGTGCACGCGATGGCGGCGCCGTGGGGGCTTGGCATCTCGGCGCGGCGGATCACGATCTCGACGGTCGGGCTGCCCAAGGCGATCCGGAACCTTGCCGAGAAGCTCGACCTGCCGGTGACGCTTGCGCTCTCGCTGCACGCACCGACGGACGACCTTCGGCGCGAGCTGATCCCTTGGGCCGAGTACACGACGATCGCGGAGCTCTTCGACGCGTGCGACGCGTGGTTCAAGAAGACCGGCCGGGAGATCACGCTCGAGTACACGCTGCTGCGCGGCGTGAACGACCGGCAGGAGCACGCCCACGAGCTGGCGCGGATCGCCAAGCGGCTGCGGGCGAACGTGAACCTGATTCGCTACAACGAGGTCGAGCCGCTCGAGTTCCGCAGGCCCGCGACGGAGGACGTGCACGCCTTCCAGCGGGTGCTCAGCGCCGCGAATGTGAACACGCATATTCGCAAGTCGCGAGGGCGCGACATCGCCGCGGCATGCGGGCAGTTGCGGCACGAGCACGCGGGGACCGCCTGACAGCGGCGCGGGCCGCCGGGGCACGCACGCAGGGAGACGCGGGTGGAGCACTTCTCGCTTGGGCACGCGGTCACGGTCGCGGTGTGTGCGGCGATCACGGCGCTTGCGATCGTGCTCGGCCGCCGATGGCGTGCGATGCCGGGCAAGGCGCATCTCGAGCGGCGGATGGTGCTTGGGTACGCGGTGCTCACGTTCGTGACGCAGGCGGGGATCATCGTCTGGCTTTGCTGGCCCGGGAACTTCGTGCCCTGGGTGAGCCTGCCGCTGCACGTGTGCGACATCGCGGCGTGGATCGCGCCGCTGGCACTGCTGACGTCGCGGCGTGGGCTTCGGGCGATGCTGTATTTCTGGGGGATCGGGCTGTCGACGCAGGCGTTCGTGACACCGACGGTCTCGGCGGGCCCGGGCGATGTCTGGTTCTGGGCGTTCTGGATCACGCACCTGCAGATCGTCGGCGCGGCGGTGTACGACGTGGTCGCGCGCGGCTTTCGCCCTCGCTGGCGCGACCTTGGCGTCGCGGTCTTCTACTCGACGATGTATGGCGTGGCGATGGTGGCGCTCAACTCGGCGACGGAGTGGAACTACGGGTTTCTCGGCCCCGCGCGGCCCTCGGCGCCGACGATCATCGACGCGCTCGGGCCCTGGCCCTTGCGAACGGTGTGGATGGCGCTGATCGGGTACTTCCTGTTCGCGGTGCTGACGGTGGTGTGGAAGCCGAATCGGGCGGCGGCGGCGTCGGCGTGTGTTGGCCCGTGCGGCGGGCCGTAGACTCGCCGCATGACGCTGGCGGTGATCTGCTTGGGATGTGTGGCGATGGCGGTGTCGCTTGTCGCGTGCGCTGCGGTGCGGCGGGTGAGCGCGCGGCTCGGCGTGCTGGACACCGAGGCAATGCCTGGGCAGGTCAAGCTCGCCCGGCGGGCGATTCCCAACACGGGCGGCATCGGCATCTGCATCGCGCTGGTGGGCACGCTCGGCGTGGCGCTGGCGGGGGTGCTGCTCGCGCCGGAGCTGGTGGTGCGCCTGCTGCCAGCCAGCGACGCATATCTGAAGGGGGCGGGCGAGTCCGCGGGGGGCGCGGCGGTGCTGCTCGGCGGGCTGATCGTGATGCACGTGCTCGGGCTGGTGGACGATCGCCGGCCGCTGGCGGCGATGCCGAAGCTCGTCGTGATGCTCGCGGTGTCGGCGGCGGTGGTGCTCGCGACGGACACCCGGCTGCTGACCGTGCTGGACGCGCTCGTGGGCGGGCCCTGGCTCTCGATGGTCATCACGGTGCTGTGGATCGGGACGATCTGCAATGCGATGAACTTCATGGACAACATGGACGGGCTCACGGGGGGTGTCGCGGCGATCTGCGCGACGGCGCTGGCGGGGCTCGCGGTGATGCAGGGCGAGTGGTTCGTGGCGGCGACGCTCGCGGTCGTCGCAGGGAGTGCGCTGGGTTTCCTGGCGCACAACTTCCCGCCGGCGCGGCTGTTCATGGGCGACGGGGGCTCGCTGGTGCTGGGCTTCGCGCTGGGTTTTTTGACGGTTCGAGCGACGTATCTGCCGGACGATGGCGGCGGTGGAAACTGGCACGCGGCGCTGGTGCCGCTGGTGGTGTTGGCGGTGCCGTTGTACGACTTCTGCACGGTCGTGGTGATCCGCCTCGCGCACGGAACGAGTCCCTTCAAAGGCGACACCCGGCACTTCTCGCATCGCATCGCCCGGCGGGGTCTCTCGGGGCGCGCGACGGCAGGGGTGATCTATGCGCTCACAGCGGTGACGGCGATGCTCGGGCTCGTGCTCGCGACGGCCGAGCCCTGGCAGGCGGTGCTGATCGGCGCGAGCACTTTGTTGCTCCTGGCGGTTATCGCGCTGTTTGAGCAGCGATCGAGCCGGGAGCCGACATCGTGACGGGCGACCCGGCAGGCGCGTTGGGGCGCGGCGAGGGTCGCGGGCGGGGTGTGGTGTCGCTCGGCGCGGTGCTGGTGCTCGCGGCGATGATCGTGCGGACGCAGGCGATGCACGATCCGTTCCCGTGGTGGTCGGCGGACCCGTGGCTGACATTTACACCCGCGGTGGGCGTGCTGCCGGCGATGTCGATCGTGCTCGATGTCGTGATGGCCTTTGGCGCGACGCTGATGCTTTTTGCTTCGTCGGCACGGACGCGGGCGTGGGTGCCGATCGCGCTAGCGCTGCCGATGGTGCCGATCGCGGTGCATGTGCTTGCTGCCGATGCGACGCCCGACACGCATCGGCTGGCGTCGGCTTGGATGGGCGCGGTGTGCGCGGCGGTCGGGCTTGGGGCCGCGGCGGCCGGTGATGCTGCGCTTCGTCGGGTGATCGCGGCGGTGCTGGTGGCGATCCCCGTCGCGGTGGCAGTGAAGGGCATTGGTCAGCTGGTGATCGAGCATCCGGCGCTGCTGGCAACGTACGAGGCGCAGGCGGAGGAGATCGTGCGCTCGCGCGGGTGGGCGCCGGCCTCGGCGTCGGCGGCGTCGTTTACCCGGCGGCTGACGCAGCCGGACATCACGGGGTGGTTCGGCTTGGCGAACGTCGCGGCGGCGACGCTTGCGGCCGGGCTGATCGCGATGGCGGCGCTGCTCGCGCGGTGGCGCTCGCTCGGCGTCGCGGCGCGGGCGGGGTGTGTCGCGATCGCGGGGCTGCTCGCGGCGACGCTTGTGCTGACCAACTCGAAGGCGGGGCTTGCCGCGGCAGCGCTGGGCGTCGGGCTGGTCGTGATCCGATCCTGGCGGCGGGCGCCCGTGCTTGCGGTTGTCGCGGCACTGGGCGTGCCGATTGCGGCGGTCGTGGCGCGGGGGCTGATCGGCGATCGGCTGGGCGAGCTGAGTCTGCTCTTTCGGTGGCACTACCTGCTCGGATCGGCGCGGGTGTTTGTCGAGCACCCTTGGATCGGCACGGGGCCGGGCGGGTTTCAGGCGGCGTACTCGCTGCACAAGCCGGCGGTGAGCCCGGAAGACGTGGCGAGCCCGCACAGCGTGTTCCTCGAGCCGATCGTGACGCTGGGCGTGGCGGCGGCCGGCTGGCTGACGCTCGTCGTCGCGTGGACGATCGGCGCCGCTCGCGGACTGGGGCGTGCAGCGAGCGAGTCGCCGGCCGAAGCGGCGCCGCGCGATCACGTTCGGCTTGCGGGGATCCTCGCGGTGATGGTGTCGCTCGTGGCGCTGCGCCTGAGCATCGACGCGGTGAGTGTTGCGACGCTGTCGGTGCATGTGATCGCCGCGGTTGCTATGGGGGCAACGGTGGTGTTGCTCTTGATGACGCCGGTGGCGACGGCGGGCGTGCTGTTGCCGGCGGCGGCTGTCGCGGGCGTGGCGGCGGCGCAGGTGGACGTGACGGCGTGGTTGCCCGGATCGTCGGCGTGGCTGCTCTCGCTTCTTGCGGTGGCGGCGGTGCGTTTGGGCGACGCGGGCGACGGTGCTGCGGTCGGCCGCGGGATGGCGACCCGCGCTTCGGGCGTGCTCGCGGGGCTCGCGGCGCTGGGCATGGCGTGGATGCTGATGGCGAGCGTGCTGCCGTGGGAGCGGGCGCTGCGTCGCGCGATCGAGCCGTTCGAGCCGGTGCACGAGGCGATGGTGTTGGTGCAGACCGGCAAGCCCGCGGCGGCGGCGGCGGTGCTGGGCGTCGCGCCGGCCCAAGTAGATCGCGGCCTGGAGCTGGCCCGGGCGGAGGCGGTTCGCCGAGCCACGGAGCCCCTG
>CAYQAD010000226.1:0-4370 GCA_964415125.1 uncultured Phycisphaeraceae bacterium
CGTGCGAGGCGGGAGAGGAAGCCGGAGGTGAGGACTCGCTCGGGGGCGGCGAGGATGAGTCGGAGCTCACCCGATGCGATGCGTTCGAAGGTGTGGTCGGTGTCGTCGCGTTCGGTGGCGGAGTGGAGTGCGGCGGCGGGGTAGCCGTTGAGCGTGAGGCCGTCGGCCTGGTCCTTCATCAGGGCGATGAGGGGGCTGACGACGAGGGTGACACCCTCGGTGGCGAGTGGTGGTGCTTGGTAGCAGAGGCTTTTGCCGCCGCCGGTGGGGAGGACGACGAGGGAGTCTCGGCGGGCGAGGGGGGCGGCGATGGCTTCGGCTTGGAGTGGGCGGAGGCGGTCGTGGCCCCAGACGGCGCGGATCTGGTCGAGGACGGCCTGCGGGAGGGGGTGCGTGTTGGTTGTGGTGGTGTCCTCCATGGGCAGGTGAGCGTAGCCGCAACCGCGTGCGGTGGGCGGCGGTAGAGGGTCGCACGCGGGCGGGCGCTCGCGCGGGTGATTTGCCCCGATTTTTGTCGATTCGTTTGGTGTTGTGGAGGCTTCGCGATGGTGCATTCGCGTCGGGAATTTGTGCGCGCTGCGGCGGCTGGTACGGCGGGGCTCGCGGTTGTTGGTTCGGCGCAGGGTCGGGGGGCGCGTGCGGCGGAGGAGGGCGTGTCGGTGGCGAAGGCCGATGTGCGGAAGAAGCTGCTGTTTCTCGGCGGCACGGGGTTCCTCGGGCCGCACATGGTGCGACACGCGGTGGCGCGTGGGCACGAGGTGACGCTGTTCAACCGGGGTCGATCGCGGCCGGAGCTGTTTGACGAGCTCGAGCAGCTTGTGGGCGATCGCGATCCGGAGGTGAACGCGGGGCTTGCAGCGCTCGAGGGTGATCGGCGTTGGGACGCGGTGATCGATACGTCGGGGAATGTGCCGAGGCATGTTGAGGCGTCGGCGAGGCTGCTTGGGGACCGGTGCGGGCACTATGTGTTCGTGTCGTCGATGTGTGCGCACGCGGGGTGGACGGGGACGCCGGGTGCGAACGAGGACACGCCGTTGTCGGTGCTGGAGGATCGGGACACGGAGGATGTGGCGCGGCACTACTGCGAGATGAAGGGCGAGTGCGAGCGGCGCGTGCAGGCGGCGTGCGATGTGTCGCAGGTGGTTCGGCCCGGGCTGATCGTTGGGCCGGGCGATTTTTCGGATCGGTTTACGTACTGGCCGGTGCGTGTGCGGCGCGGGGGCGAGGTGTTGTGCCCGGGGCGGCCGAGCGATCCGGTGCAGTTCATTGATGCGCGTGATCTGGCGGAGTTCATTGTGGGCGGGTGTGAGCGCGGCGATCGGACGACGTACAACGCGGTCGGGCCGGACTGGCCGATGACGATCGGTGACATCGTGCATGGGACGAAGGCGGTGGCGGGGGGCGATGCGCGGTTCACGTGGATCGACGATTCGGCGTGGCTTGCGGAGCGTGGGGCGAACGCCTGGGCGCAGCTGCCGTGCTGGACGGACCCGCGCAACCCGGACACGGCGGGGACGAGCGCGTGGGACAACTCGCGTGCGATCGGCGGCGGGCTGACGTTTCGGCCTTTGGCAGAGACGATTCGGGACACGCTGGCGTGGTGGGACACGCTGCCCGAGGAGCGGCGCGGGCGGATGCGTGCGGGTTTATCTGCCGAGGCCGAGGCGGAGTTGCTGGAGGCGTGGGCTGCCCGCGACGGTTGAAGGGGCGGGTTAGGACTTTGCGCGTCCGAGAACGTGGTGTGTGTTGCGTGGCGCGCGGGCGTTGTGGGTGGGAAAGCCGATAGCTGGGGAGTGTCGGCGTGTGATGCGTTAGCTCGGAGGCGTGGGTTCTCGATTGTCGAGCTGATTGTCGTCGTGGCGATTTTGGGAATCATCGCGTCGATCGCGGTGCGGCGTGTGGGCGGGATGGCGCAGAAGAGCCGGATCGCGACGCTGCAGATGACGGTGCGGAACGTCGGCACGGTGATCCAGGAGTACTACGGCGTGCACGGCGAGTATCCGCCGGACGTGCTGTCGGAGTGGTTCACGACGGGCGTGCTCCCGGCGAACCCGTACTTCGATGGCGCGCCGACGGTCGAGGTGGTCAACTCGCCGGGGGTGACGGAGCCCGCGGCGAAGCGTGTCGGGAGTGGGCGCGATCCGTACTGGTACAACACGGCGAACGGGTTCTTCCGTGCGCGGGTTGGGGCGACGGTGAGCGCCGATGTGTTCGCGACGGTGAACCTGCGTACGCCGCTAGCGGGTGGCGGTGTGCGCGCGGGCGGGTGATGCGTGATTGGATGGCGCCGGCGGTGCGGGCGCTACCACTGGGTGATGTTGGGGTGGTTGCCCATTTGGCCGCTTTGGACTTCCTGGCGTCCGATGACGGGTGTGGCTGTGTTGTTGGCGCCGATGGCGAAGCCGCCGATGGCGTCGGCGCTGGCGCGATTGTCGATGACGAGGCAGCCTGAGGCGTCGATCACGAAGCCGGCGGCGTTTTCGAGGGCGTTGCAGCGCTCGACGCGGCCGCGTGTGATGGTGTTGCGGAGGAGGAAGCCCGTGCCGCCGTTGGCGTGGGCCTCGCAGTCGATGAGGACGGCGGTGCCGTCGGCGAGGTCGAAGCCGTTGCCGGAGTTGCGCTGCGAGATGGACTCGGGGGCCATCCAGCGGATGGGCCCAATGTTGCCGGAGCCCGACGCCTTGAAGCCCGGTCCGAAGTTGTCGCTTGCGACGCAGCGTGTGAGGGTGATGGAGGGGCAGTCGACGAAGGTCATGCCGCCGGCGGCGGAGGACGAGCCGTTGTGTTCGGCGACGAGCGCCTCGGCGACGACGGAGCCGCCGGTGACGGAGACGCCTGCGGCGCCGTTGCGTCGCGTGTTGGTGTGCGTTGCGTTGAGTGTGCCGAGGACGTTGATGCCGTTCTCGGTGTTGCGTGTGATGGAGCAGCGGTCGAGGAGGAGGCAGCCTTCTTCGAGATCAACGCCGTCGCCGCCGCCGCCGGAGAACTGGGAGGCGACGCACATGAAGCGCCCTCGGCGGAGGAGGCCGTTGTCGCCGCCGTTGCGTGTGACGTGGGTGTCGACGATGGTGCCCATGAGCATGAGCGGGTCGGGGCCCTCGATCGACAGGCCGTGGAGGACGTTCTGGCCGACGGTGGTCGATTCGACGTAGACGGGGTTGTTTGTCCTGAGGCCCGAGCCGCCGTTGGAGATGAGGTGGCAGACGGTGAAGGTGACGACGCCGCCCTCGTGGTTGGCGGGTGAGGTGTTTGCGGCGACGCTGATGCCGTCGCCGGCGTTGCCGACGCAGGCGACGCGGTCGTAGTCGCAGCGGATGGGCGAGTTGTCGGGGCAGACGACGCTGACGCCGCTGCCGGTGTTGCCGCCGAAGCTGCTGGTTCGGACGATCTTGTAGGTGTGGTTTCGGCCGTCGGGGATCTCGACGGGCGGGAAGGCGGTGACCAGCAGGCCGTCGCCGGCGTTGTTGTTCGCGTTGATGTTGGCGAGTGAGAGTCGGCAGGACTCGTCGGGGCAGCGGATGTGGATGCCCTCGGCGGCGTTGTTGGTTGTGGTGACGTTCTGGGCGTCGTAGGTGAAGTCGGCGACGAGCGATGAGTCGATGTCGATGCCGGGGCCTTGGGTGCAGTTGCGCGTGGCGATGTCGCGGTGGATGATGCCCTCGGCGTGGAGGTGGGCGATGCCGGTGCCGCAGCGGTCGACGTTGATGCCCTGGAAGATGTAGTTGCCGCCTCGGCCTTGTGCGCCGAGTGTTTGGATGGCGGTGGCGCAGTTGGTGATGTTGACGCGGGAGACGACCCAGACGCCGCCGCGGCCGTCGGGGTTGCTGGCGAGGATGCCGGCGCCCTGGCAGTCGGCGATGCTGCCGTTGGTGATGGTGATGTCGCTGAATGTGTTGGAGGGCGCGTCGACGGCGATGCCGTGGAGCCCGCTCTGGATGCCTCGGACGGTGTAGCCGCGGAGGTCGATGGTGACGTTGCCGGGTGCGTCGACGCGGATGCAGGACTTGCCGAAGTCGCCTGTGACGTCGGCGGAGAGGACGTAGTGGCCGGGCTGGGTGATGAGGTGGACGGCGCCCTCGTCGCCCGGGAGGTCGTTGATGCTGACGCGTGGCTCGATGGCGCGGAGCTCGACGCCGGTGGAGCGGGGCGGGCCCTGGGGCGGGGAGAGTGGGCCCGCGAGGGCGATGGTGGCGAGGGACGCGGCGATGAACGCCGGGAGGCGTTGGGCGATGGGGCGTGCGAGCATGGATTGGCCTCCGCGAGATTGGGCGCGAGTCGGGCCGAGTGAAGGGGCCCGGGATGGGGAAAGCGCCAGCGTATCGGGAGGTATCGGGCGGATCGATGGGTGAGTTGGGGGCGATGCGGCGGCG
>CAYQAD010000227.1:0-4350 GCA_964415125.1 uncultured Phycisphaeraceae bacterium
CGAGGTGGCCGGTCTCGGCCGCCGAGATGGCCAGAGCCGAGGTCTCCAGGTCACGCATCTCGCCGACGAGGATGATGTCGGGGTCCTGACGCAGGGCGTGCTTGAGGCCGCTGGCGAAGCTGGGCATGTCCTGCCCGAGCTCGCGCTGCTCGATGAGGCACTGCTCGGACTCGTAGGTGTACTCGATCGGGTCTTCGAGCGTGATGATGTGCTTGGCGTAGCGCTCGTTCATCGCCTGGATCATGGCCGCGAGCGTGGTCGTCTTGCCCGAGCCGGTGTCGCCCGTCACGAGCACGAGCCCGCGGGGCAGGTACGTCAGGCGGGCGATGACCTCGGGGAGGTTCAGCTTGCTCAGCGGCGGGACCTCGGTCTTGATCGTGCGGAGCGCCATGCCGATCTTGCCGCGCTGCAAGTGCGCGTTCACGCGGTAGCGGGCGATGCCCTCGGCGAAGTACGAGAAGTCCGCGTCCTTGACGTCCTGGAAGATCGAGATCGCTTCCTTGGGCGCCATGTGCTCGAACATCGCCGCGACCTGCTCCTGGCTCAGCTCGCTCGAACCCTCGATCGGGCGCATGACCTGGTGCGAGCGCACCATGGGCGGCTGACCCGCGACGATGTGGATATCCGAGGCATCGGCTTCGAATGCGGCTTCGAGAATCGCGTGAAGTTCCACGGGCTGTCTCCACCGCCCCTCGGGCGACTGGCACCAACACAACTCACGCCGCGTCACACAGAGGCGCGGCTCACGCATGGGCTATCGAGCGCACCCCCGCCGCGGTTGACACCGAGAACCGGGCAAGCGGCGCGGGCCGTGCCGCGCACGCGGTCTGCGCACCCTGACACGAACACGCACCCGGGCGCTGCCGCCCAGGTCCGATGGTGACCCTCGTTATCAGTCGTTGCCGACCGTCGGCCCGGTCGCCGCGGCCGATCGGCCACTGGTCAGCGGCGGGCCGCCACGTCGCGCGCGGCGACGGCGAGCGCATCGGCCCGCTCGTTCTCCGGGTGCTGGGCGTGCCCCTTCACCCAGTTGAACCGCACCGAGTGGGTGCCCTTGAGCTCGTCGAGCCGCTCCCACAGGTCGCGGTTCTTCACCGGCTGACGGGACTTGGTCTGCCAGCCGTTCTTCTTCCAGCCCACGATCCACTTCTCGAGCCCGTCGAGCACGTACTTGGAATCCGAGAACAGCTCCACCGTGCTGGGGCGCGTGAGGATCGAAAGGCCCTCGATCACAGCCTGCAGTTCCATGCGATTGTTGGTTGTCGCGGGATCGCCGCCGGACCCTTCCTTCTCCTGGGCCGTGGCGGGATGCCTCAGGATGTACGCCCACCCGCCGGGGCCCGGATTTCCCGAGCAGGCGCCGTCGGTGTAGAGCTCGACCCGTGTCTTCGGCTCGTCGCTGGCTGCCCCCGTGTTCTTGCTCACTCGGCACCCCACCCAAACTCATCGGCCGCCCGCTCGAGGGCGAGCTCGTGGGCCGCGTGGTACGCCGGCACGAGGCGCGACCAGTCGAAGTCGCTCGCGTGCTCCTCGACCTCGTTACGCAGGCCGATCCGCCCACGCCGATCGAGCCGGCAGAACGCGAGCAGCCACCGCGCGAGGTCCGCGGCGGCCGAGTCGTAGTCCCGCCCGCGCCGCCGAACGACGTTGATGCCCCACGAATCATGATCGGGCATCTTCTCCGCCACGTACCGCCCGAAGCCCGCGAGATCGCTCGTGATCGCCGGCACGCCCGACGCGATCGACTCCAGCGGCGTGTACCCCCACGGCTCGTAGGCGCTCGGGAAGACACCAAGGTGGCAACCCCGGACGAACTGCTCGTACTCGATGCCCCACAGCGGGTTCGTCGGCGTGATGAACTCGGGGTGGTACACCACCTTCACCGGATCCTCTTTCCAGTTGAACAGGCCCAGCCGACGGATCTGCCCGAGCACCGGATCGGTCGCGTCGTCGTCGAGCACGTGCGTCACGACCGGCGGCAGGCGATCCCGACGCAGCGCCTGCTGCGTCCGCCGATAACGCAATCGCCAGTACTCTTCGACAAGCGAGTCGAGCTGCAACGGCTCGCCCGCCGCGGCGCGCCGGTAGAGCTGGTCTTCCAGATGCTGGGCCACGTTCCCGCACGTCCGGCGGAGCTCATTGAGCACGCCCCGGCTCTCGAGCACGTCGGGGTGCAGGCTGCGGGCGGCTCGGCTGCTGACGACGAAGAACACCACCGTCACGCCCAGGTCGAACGCCTTGAGCTCCGCGTTGAGCCGGGCGAGCGCCTCGAGGCAGATGTCAAAGCCCTTGTTGCCCGGCTCGAACCGGCCGGAGGTGAACATATAGATGGTGCGGTCAAGATCGAAGGCGTAAGACGGGAAGAAGTGCCCCATCACGAAGTCGTGGATGTGGCTCTTGCACTCGGCGTGCAGGTTCTGCAGGTCGTGGCCGACGTCGAACCGCTCGATGTTCAGGCCGTTGGGCGTGATCGTGTCGGGCTTGCGTCCGAGAAGGTGGGTGCATTCCTCGCCCGTGATGGGGCTGACGGTCGTGAGCACGTGCGCGCCGTGGGCGCAGGCGCGCTCGATGCCGTGCTGGCCCATGACATTGAACTTGGTCGCCTCGGCGGCGTGGTCCGTGTGCGGCAGCCTGCTGTAGAAGTCGCCCTCGCCCGACGCGATGTACCGCCCGAGCAGCGTGGCGTGGGTCGTGAAGACCGTCGCGACGGGCACCTTCGCCCGGCGCAGCTCCGGGATCGCCAGGCTGCCCAGCCACTCGTGGAAGTGGGCCAGCACGCGCTGGTCGGCCGACGCGAGCTCCTCCTCGGCCGCGGCGATGAGCCGCCGCGTGCAATCGGAGAACCAGACCGCCTTATCCAGCGCCCAGTCGCCCGATCGGCAGTCGATGCCGTGCTGTTGCCAGAGGTCGTACTTGATCTCGCCGAGCCGCTTCTCGTCGACCACCTGATCGACCAGGAGCACACGCGGGCGGCCGGTCACGAGCCAGCGCCCGTGATGGATGCGCAGCCCTTCCTCGGCGCAGCGGTCGGTCAGACGCTTGACCCACGCCGGCGCCGGGCGCGGCTCGAACTCGACAGCCGCCGATCGCTCCTCCCACGGGCCGACAAGCGTGTACCGCGCCCCCCACCGCTTCTGCATCGCGGGGACCTTGGAGCGCAGCACCTGGTAGATGCCGCCCACCTTGCAGCAGACCTCCGTGGCGACCTCGAAGAGGTGCACGTTGCGGGGCGCGCGGGCTGTGCCGACGGTGCGGGGCATGGCCACGCACTGTACCGCCGCCGGGCTACGCTGGGGGCATGACCAGCCCATCGCCCGCCGCGCCCGCCGCCCGCGTCCACCGCCGCGTCCACCGGGTCGAGGTCAGGCCCACGCACGGCGACCCGAGGGGCGACCGCCTCCGCGAGGAAGCCGCATCCCTCGGCTTCGCCGTCGACGCCGCGGCGACCGCCCGGGTCTACCTCATCGAGGGCGATCTCGACGAAGCCCAACTCGCCGCCGTCACCCAAGACCTGCTGAGCGACCCGGTCATCGAAGCCGCGACCGTCGGCATCGCGCCGCCCGCGGGGTCATCCGTCGAGGTGCACCCGCTGCCGGGCGTCATGGACCCCGCCGCCCAGTCCGTCGCCAGCGCGATCCACGACCTGCTTGCTGCGCGCCGCCTGCCGCTCGCCGAGCCCCCGGCTGTGAGCACCGGCTGGCGGTACGACCTCGCCGGCACCTCCCCCGCCGACGCCGAATCGATCGCGTCGCGCCTGCTCGCCAACGCGGTGGTCCACGCGGTGCACACCGAGCCCTTCCACCCCGAGGCGCTGCCAAAGGGGCACGCAGCAGAGTTCGTCGCGCGATCCATCCCACTCCGTGACCTCGACGACGACGCGCTCGCCAAGCTCAGCCGCGAGGCGCATCTGTTTTTGTCGCTCGACGAGATGCGGGCGATCCGCGACGAGTACAAAGTGCTCGGCCGCGAGCCGACCGACATCGAGCTCGAGACGCTCGCCCAGACCTGGTCCGAGCACTGCGTGCACAAAACGCTCAAGGCCACCGTGCGCTACACGGGCCCGGCCGACGACATCATCGACTGGGCCGGC
Organism: uncultured Phycisphaeraceae bacterium; assembly: GCA_964415125.1. Lineage (GTDB taxonomy): Bacteria > Planctomycetota > Phycisphaerae > Phycisphaerales > UBA1924 > CAYQAD01. The sequence goes on from CAYQAD010000227.1 coordinate 4,091, forward strand.
CGCCCAGGCGTCGACACGGCCGAGGGCGGCTCGGTCACGATCAACAACCTGCTCCGCTCGACCGTCGCGGCTGCCACGCACGAGCTCATCGCCGAGGGCCTCGACTGGACGCTGAGTGTGTTCGTCGACAACGCCGGCATCGTGCGCTTCGACGACGACACGGCCGTGTGCATCAAGGTCGAAACGCACAACCGCCCCTCGGCGCTCGAGCCCTACGGCGGGGCGGCGACGGGCATCGGCGGGTGCATCCGCGACATCAT
>CAYQAD010000228.1:0-4340 GCA_964415125.1 uncultured Phycisphaeraceae bacterium
GGGAATGCGGCGGCCGAACGTCACGTCATCCATGCGGAAGAACTCGAGATCGCTCGATGTGCTTGCGTTGAAGAACGTCACCGATGTGAACGTGGTGTTCGAGAAGAGGGCGACGTAGCCATCGGCGTTGATGAGGGCCGAGATGTCGACCGTCTCGCCATCGATCTCGGCGGAGAGTGCCGGCGGGGCGTTGACCGCCTCGTAGCGTGCACCGAACGCGTCGATTGGTGAGGGGAAGGTGATCGTGAAGCTCGGGATGTTGCCGCCGTCGTCGATGAACATCGCCAGCTCGATGTTGCCCAGGTCGTCGACCAAGGCGAAGTCGCCCGCGAAGCCGCTGGTGCCGTTGGACTGACCCGTGAGCAGACCGAGGCTGACGGGGGTGTTGTACGGCAGATCGCCCGCCGCGAGGCCGTTGAAGTCCTCGGTCTGGGACGTTGCGAGGAGCGACTGGAAGCTTGCCTCGTCGGTGGCGGAGCCGGTGAGGACCGCGGAGGCGGCGCCGGTGGACGCAGCGATGGCTGCGCATGCGATAAGGGACGTGCGATACATGTCTTGTCTCCCATGCTCCCCAGCGAGCGCGGACACGCCTCGGCGGGGGCTCTCTCGTTGTGGTGCGGTGATGGCCACACGCACCGGTTCTCGTTTCACCCGGCGAAGCGGGCACGGACACGCCGCAGCGGACACGCCGCGGCGACTTCACCGTACGTGCATCATCCGTGAGTTGAAAGTGTTTCTGGCGCCATTCGACCGAGAACACGAGGTTGCGCTGGGCGGCGGGTCGCGGCCCGTCACGGCCGGTTCGGTCTACGATCGGAAAGGCGAGCCCGTCTCGCCGCCGACCTGCGACCCCGTGGAACCACAGCCGGAGACCTCCCCGATGGACCTTGAGCAACGCATCGCCCAGTTCGAGCACATGTGCCGCGAGGACGCGGAGAACGACATGGCGTGGTTCAGCCTGGGCGGGGCGTACAACCAGGCCGCCCGCTATGCCGAGGCCGCCGAGGCCTACGAAAAGTGCTTCACGCTCAACGCCGCGATGAGCAAGGCGTACCAGCTGGGCGGCGCGGCGCTGATGGCCGCGGGCGACGTCGAGAAGGCGGCCGACGTGCTCTCGAAGGGGTACGTGCAGGCGGCCGAGCGCGGCGACCTGATGCCCAAGAAGGCGATGGGCGAGCTGCTACAACAGCTCGACAAGCCCGTGCCGGAGGTCGAGGAGAAGGCGCGCACCGTGGAACTCGGTGCCGGCGAGCTCGTCTGCTCGCAGACCGGGCGCGTCGGCACGAAGATGGCAAAGCCCCCGTTCCGAGGGCCGGTGGGCGAGTGGATCCAGGCGCACATCACCCGCGAGACCTTTGACGACTGGATCGGGCAGGGCACCAAGGTCATCAACGAGCTTCGGCTCGACCTCTCGCGCGATGAGGATGAGGCGACCTACGACCGGCACATGCGCGAATACCTGGGCATCGACGACGCGCTGCTCGCCGAGCTGACCGCCAAGAAGTAGCACGCCGCCCGGGCGGGCTCGCTTGACACGCCAGAGTATGGCCTCATGCGGCTTGGCACGGCCGAACACGGCGGGCACACCCCGGCGTTTCCCTAGCGCTTGAGCACGGCCGAGCCGTCGCTGCCACGCCCCGCGAGGCTGGCGGCGGCGTCCCGCTCTCGCCCTCAGGATCCCCGTCACGCGGCGGACCGGCGGTTTGCCACGAAAGGGTTGATCGGCATCCGGTTTTCCATAGATTTGGGGCTGATTCCCGCAGTTGTGGGGTTGTTCCATGCCGCGGCCAGAGAGAGCCGCGGCGTGTCGAGCCACCCGCAACGCCAGCCGGGGAGAGAGATGATGGCGGAGCCGGCGGGGTACCCCTCGCCGGCTCGCGTTTTTGCCCCGCACGATCCGGCTGGCCGATCAGCCCGCCCCGGAATCGTTCACGCGCCGAGCACGCCCGACGCGGTGAGATCGCTCAGCACGATCTGGGCAGGATCGTCCGCGGTCGTGCAGAGCGTCCGGCCGATGCCCCGCGCCGCGCAATCCCGGCTGAGTTTGGCCTGATGGGCGTCGAGCCGCTGGCGATAGCGTCGCAGCAGGGCGGGCGAGATGCTCACCTCGCGTGCGCGTCCCGTCTCCGCATCGATCAGGCGAAGATCGCCCGCCAGCCCACGCTCGGCGTGCACCGTGGGGTCGAGCTCGCCCGGATCGAGGACCTGCATCACGTGCACGTCGAAGGCCGGCCCGGCCGCGGTCGGGCCCACCGCGTAGTTCAGCGCGGGCGCGTAATCCGGCTCGGAAAGAAAATCGGAAAGCACGATCAGCACGCCCGCGCCCGAGGACGTCCGCGCGAGCGCACGCGTGGCGTCGCGCATGGGCGTCGGATCAACGCCGGGGGGCGCGAGCGGCGTGCCGGCCGCGTCGAGCACGAACTGCGCGAGACGAGCGATGTGACGCCGACCACGCATGGCGGGCAGGCGTCGCAAGGCCGGCGTGCCCGCGTCCTGCGTGTCGAACACGGCGGCCGACACGCGGTTGTTGTTCACGAGTCCGACGTACCCCAGCGCCATCGCGAGCCGGCACGCCGCGGTCAGCTTGGTGATCTCGCCCGGCGCCCCCGCGTGCATCGACGGGCTGGCATCGATCAGCAGCACCAGCGCGAGGTCCTCGTCCTCCCGGAAGAGCTTGATCACCAGGCGGTCGAGGCGGGCGAGCAGGTTCCAGTCGAGGTGGCGCGGATCGTCGCCGGCGGTGTAGGGCCGATGGTCGTCGAACTCGATGGACCGCCCCCGGCGCTTGCTGCGACGCTCGCCGGGCAGCTTGCCCGCGAACACCCGTCGGCTCACGACGTCGAGGCGGTCCAGCCGCGCGAGCAGGTCCGGCCCGAGCAGGTCTTCCATCGACGTGGGCGTGGGATGCGAGCCGGCGACGAGCATGGGCAAGCGTAGCGGCGCGGTGGGCGGGCGGAGCCCTAGCGCACGGCCCGCGGGTTGGTCGCGGGCTTGCCGTCGGCGTACTCCCACACGGTCACGGGCACCTGCTGCACCCCCCACTTGCGTGCGCGCTCGTGGGTGGCAAAGAGCAGGTCGAGCCGCTTGCCCTTGATCGCCCCGCCCCGGTCAAGCACGGGCACGACGCGATCGGCGTCGTAGCCGGGCACCGACACGAGCGAGCCGAAGGGCAGGATGCGCGTGTCGGCGGCGACGAGGCGCATGTCGTTGGTGAAGACCGAGTGGAGGGTCGCGGTCTGCCCGTCGGCGTAGATGCCGCAGGACCGCTCGTCGGGCGAATAGCCGGTGACCTTCATGTGGATCACCCGCGCGGGGCGGATGGGCCTGCCGTTGAAGAACCGCGTGCCGGGCGGGTAGACCTTCGCCTCGTCGGCTGAGCCGGCTGGGGCGGGGGCAACGGCCGAAGCGGCCGGCGCTGGGATGGGCGTGGGGGTCGGGCCGCCCGCGGTCTGCACGCGCGGGCTCTCGACCACTCGCGTGACGGGCATGGCTGCGGTCGGCGCGGCTCGGGTCGGCGATCGCTCGAGTTGAACGAGCGCCGGTGCGCCGACCTGCTCCTTGGCGAGGATCGCGGTGGCAACGGTCATCGCGAGGGCCACGAGCGCCGCAGCCGCGACGACGGCGCGGCGTGCCCACACCGCCGATGCGGGCGGCCAGGTGATCGCTTTCGATGACGAGAAGCTGGTCTGCACGCGTGGACTCCGAAAGACGCGTCCGTGCGCACGTACCATTCTGTACTGGCCGATATCTTTCGGCCGATCGCCTCGCTCGGTCGGCAGCCGCGCGGTGGGCGGGCCGATCCGATGCGGTGCTCCTCCGGGGGCGTCGCGACTCCGTGCGGTGCCCCTGGGGAAAGGTATGGTAGGGCCGCGGCAACCGACAGGCTGGCGACGCGGGGGTGGGTGTGACCACTGCCGAAACGCCCCCTGTATCGGCGGATCGGGTTGGCTTGACCCTGCCCTATGAAGCTGTCAGCCGCGAGAATCGAGGCCTTGGCGGGATGCAGTTGGGTGCGGATGCGATTCTGGCGGCGGGGGTTATCGGAGCCGCGGCGGGACTGATCGGCGGCCTCGCGGGCATCGGGGGCTCGCTGGTCATGCTGCCCGGGCTCGCGCTGGCGCTCGGATACACGGGTGCCGCCGAGGCCGAGCAACATCTCTACATCGCCGCGGCGATGTGCGTGAACGTGCTCGTCGCGGCGAGCGCGAGCCGGCTGCATTTGAAACGCAAGGCGGTGGACTGGGGTGTGGTGCGCTGGCTGCTACCGAGCCTGGGCGGCGCGCTCGTGCTCGGGGTGCTCGCGAGCAACTCGGTCGAGGGGCGCGTGCTCCGGCACATGC
>CAYQAD010000229.1:0-4339 GCA_964415125.1 uncultured Phycisphaeraceae bacterium
GGCCGACGGGGTCGGCGACCGCCAGCATGTCGGCCGGCTTCGTCGCCCGGTAGGCAAAGATGTTCACGACGCGTAGCTCGCGCGCGCCCCAACGTCGCGCGTACCCCATGCATCGGCGAACGGTCGGGTCCTCGCGGTGCTCGTCGGCGGTGGACGGATTCAGCAGCACAAAGACGACGTGCCCGCGGCCCGTCGGCCATCGGCGGGTGAGGTGGTAGCGGTACCTGCCCGAGCGGTCGAACGCCGCGGTGCGGACGACGCCCTCCGTGACGCTCGCGCTAGCCGAGGTTGGCGAGCTCTTCGGCCGAGATGTCGGCGTTGGAGTAGACCTTCTGGACATCGTCGTTGTCCTCGAGCGCGTCGGTGAGGTTCATGAGCTTGCGCACGTCGTCGCCGGTGATCTGCTGGGTCGTGTCGGGCAGCTTGGTGATCTCGGCGGACGCGACCTCGATGCCCGCCTTCTCGATCGCCTCGCGGACGCCGATGAACGCCGACGCCTCGCTGAGCACGGTCCAGGAGTCGTCGTCGCTCTCGGGCGCGATGACATCGTCGGCGCCGGCCTCGAGCGCGGCTTCCATGAGCGTGTCCTCGTCGGTCTTGCCCGCCTCGATGAGGATCTGCCCGCGCGTCTGGAACATGTACGACACCGAGCCCGAAGCGCCGAGCGCACAGCCCGACTTCTTGAAGGCGGTGCGGACCTCGGTGACGGTGCGGGTCTTGTTGTCGGTCAGCGCGTCGACGATGATCGCCACGCCGCCCGGGCCGTAGCCCTCGTAGGAGACCTCCTCGTACGACTCGCCGCCCGCCGTCCCCGCGCCCTTGTCGATCGCGCGGGTGATGTTGTCCTTGGGCATGTTGCAGGCGCGGGCCTCGTCGATCGCGTAGCGGAGCGTGAGGTTCATCGCGGGATCGGGCCCGCCGTTGCGCGCCGCGACCATGATCGCGCGGGCGCACTTGGACCACATGCGTCCCTTGACCGCGTCCTGCCGAGCCTTGCGGTGGCGGATGTTTGCCCATTTTGAGTGACCAGCCAAAGCAAGCCCTTTCGGAAGTGTCCTGTTCGGAGCCGAGCGAGTTTATTCGCCTTCGGTGCCGAGAGGTGTGGGGTTGGGTGTGTCGTTCGGGTCCTGGGCCGGCTCGCGTTCTTGCCCATCGGTAGCAGCCGCGTCTGGCGCGGGGCGGTTGACCGGGCCGTGCCGGGTCACGCCCGGAGGCCTGCCCGCGCGGGCGAGCTGCGCCTTGGTCTCAACGCGTCGCTGGTCGCCTTCCAGCCGACGCATCTCCCCCGCGTCGGGCTGGTCGGACGCCTTGATGAGCGTCCGGGCGCGATCGATCAGCCGGCTGGCCCGCGCATAGGCCTCGGCCGCCTCGGTCTGCTCGCCCGCCACCCACGCCGCGTCGCCCAGGTGCTCGAAGATTTCCGGGCTCGCCGAGTCGCCCCCCAGCGCGACCGCCTCGCGCAGCAGCGTGAGGGCGCCCTGCCGGACGGTGCCGTCGGGCCTGGTTTCGTCAAAGATGACGCCGCGCCGGTAGCGCACCCAACCGAGCGAGTCGGTGATGCTCGTCTCGCCCGGGCGCTCGACGTGCGCCATCTCGAGCAGCGCCTCGGCCTCGTCAAGGTTCTCGCCGCGCTCGGCCATCGCGTAACCCAGGTTGTTGGCCGCCCACGCGTGCCTGGGATGCAGCTCGAGCGCGACGCGATACAACGCCTCGGCATCGGCGGGCCGGTTGATCTGCGACAGGATCTGCCCCGTGATGTACGCGACCTCGGCGCGGCGAAGTGTCGCGTCGGCGTCGGGCGGTCGCCCGCCGAACGTCGCAACGACCGCCTCGGTCTGGTCGTCGGCGACCGCCTCACCCACGAGCTCGAGCATCGTCTCTCGCGTGCCAGTGAGCACCTCGGCCCGGTACCACTCGGCGGTGAGGTCGGCGAAGGCGGCTCGGCCCCGGTAGTCGCGTGCCGCCTGGCGGAGCAAAGCCCTGGCATCGGCGGCGCGCTGCCGCTGGGCAAGCCGGGCCGCGGCCGCGGCGTACGCCTGGGTCGCCTGCTGGGGGGCGAGCGCCGCGAGCGCGTCGGCGGCCGCTCGGATGCGAGTCACATCAGCCGGCAGCCGAGCGAGCACGTCGAACCGCAGCGCGTGCGCCTCGGGGGGCAGCACGATGCCCGCGCCCTCGATCGCGTCGAAGACGTCCGCCGCCGCCGCCAGCGCCGCCGGGTTCTCATTCGCACCGCGGGCCAGCTGCGCGAACAGCCCGCCTGCTGCACTGCGCTGCGAGGCGGTGTGCACCACCCCCCCGGGCAGACCCTCCTTGAGCATTGGTGCGATCTCATCGAATCGCCTGAGACGCGCGAGTGCCAGCGCTCGGCGCAGCGTCTGGTCGATGCCGGCGCTGCCCCCGATGCTGCGCCCAGCCAGGCCCTCGGCCAGCGCCGCGTCCGCCGCGTCGGGGTCCTCCAGTGCCTGGCGGAGGATGCTGTCGAGCAGGTTCGCCAGCTGCGCGTCGGGCCGATCGGCGAGCCGATCGCGCAGCAGCGTCGCGGCCGCGTCGGCGCGATCGGTCGCGACAAGCACGCGCGCCAGCGCGGCGGTCAGCGTGCGGTCGTCGGGGAACAGCTCACGCTTGCCGCGGACCCACGCCTCCCCGCGCTCGAGCGAGGCGCCGCCGTCGAGCTGCGATTGCTGGATCCAGATGCGCAGGAGCAGCTCGATGAGCTCGGGGCTCCGCGGGTCTTGCTCGGCCAGGTCGAGCAGCGCTCGTTCGGCCGCGTCGAGGCGGCCGGCCCGCGCGAGGTCTTGGGCGTTGAGCCATCGCAGCAGCGGGCTCGACGGGCTTGCTTGGCGAAGCCCGCGGATGATCATCGCGAGTTGGTTCTCGTCGGCGAGCGGCGCGTCGGGGCCGTAGAGAGCGACGAGGCCGCGGTACGCCCGGTCATCTCGCGGATCGACCGCCAACACGCGCCGCAGGTACGAGTCGGCGCGGTTTGGCTGGCCCGCGCTCAGCGAGAGCTCGGCCGCGTCGATGAGCGGTCCTGTGCGGGCTGCGTCGTCGTCGGATGAGGTGTCGACAACTCGCGCGATGGTCTCGAGCGCCTGCGGGAACCGCTGCGCCGCACGTTGTGCACGTGCCAGATGCCAAACCAGTGCTGGGTCGGCATCGGCCGCCGAGAAAAGATCTGCGAGCGCCGTGTCGACCACACTCCACTGCCCGGCCGCGGCGGCGAGGCGCACGACCGACACGAGCGTCGATGGTTCGTCCGGCAGTTCGGCCTCGATCTCCTGCCACGCCCCCGCCGGATCGCCCGCTGCCAGGCGGAGCTCGCCCCGCACGAGACGGGCGGGCGGCGCCTCGCTGCTCGAAGCGAGCAGGTCGTCCAAGCGAAAACGCGTGGCGGCCAGTGCGCTCGCGGCGATATCCGCGAACTGCGGGTGCGCTTCGGCGTGGCGAGCCGCGACCGCGAGGGCCGAGCGTGCCGATGCGGCGCGATCGACCAGCAGCGCGAGCACCGCCTCGTCGGCCGGAAACCGGTCGAGATGATCGATCAGGATGGCGTCGCGCCGATCGGGGCCGGCCGCCTCGGCGCTGGCGCGGGCGAGCGTGCTCGCAACGCTCGGCGGCACGGGCTGCGGCAGCGACCGCTCGATCTCCGAGATCGCGTCGGCCAGCGCCGAGCCGATCCGGTCGAGCGACGCGAGGTAGCGGATGAGCGATTGGGCCCGGTCGTCGACGCGGCCTTGCGCGTCGCTGATCGACTCGACCACGAGCAGGGCCGCACCGGCAGGCTGGCCCTGCCGCATCGCCGCGTGCACGCGCCGCAGCAGGATCGAGCCCGGATCGAACGACGCGCCCGCCGCGGCGTCCGCGTACACCGTGTCGGCCAGGGCCGGATCACCAAGGCGCATCGCCGCGTCGCCGGCTCGACGCAGAAGGTCGGCGCGCCTGCGAAACGTCTCGGTCAGGATGCCCTGGTAGAGCGTCGCACCGCTCACGCGGGGCGGGAGCTCGAGCGCCGACGAGAGCGCCTCGATCGCCGCGGCCAGCTCGCCCGTCTCGAGCAGCGCCTCGCCGAGCCCCGCCTGGGCCACGATCTCGGTCGCCGGATCCGTGCCGCGCAGCTTGAGCGCGTGCGCGTAGTGGTTCGCGGCGAGCTCGAAGTCGCGACGCAAGAGCGCGGCCCGGCCCAGCGTGATGTTGACCCGCGGCGACGAGATGCCCCGGCGCAGCGCCTGCCGATACGAGGCCAGGCCCGCGGCCAGATTGCCCGAGCCGATCTGGGCCTCGCCCAGCTCGCGCCAGATGTGCGCCGACGACGGGTCGAGCCGGGCCGCCCGCTCGAGCG
>CAYQAD010000230.1:0-1639 GCA_964415125.1 uncultured Phycisphaeraceae bacterium
GCGGGCGACGCGGCCCCGACGGTCGAGCACATCAACCGCGGGCAGGTGCTGCAGACCGCGGCCGACGCGAGCGCCGCGATCGAGTCGCTGGCCGAGGCGGTCGAGATCGCCGACGCGCTGGTGCCCGGACGGGACAACATCACGCCCTCGCCGTTGCGCTCACCGTTCGCGGGCTGACCGCGCCGATCGTCGAGAATCCAAACATGGCCCGATCAAAAATAGAAGACCATTTCCCGAAATAGTTCCGGCTTGGGGGTTGAAGAACCCGGCCCGATTCGTAGGGTGGCCGCTTCGAAAATCGAAGTGAGGGGTTCTCGATGACAACACCCGTGTTTTTGGCTCAGGCAGCGGCCGCCGGCGAAGGCGTGGCCGCCGCCCCCGACATGGCATTGGCCGCAACCCAATCCGCAGCGGAAGCCGCGACGCAGGCGCTCTTCACCGCCAACAACCTCTGGCTGCTTGTCGCGACGCTGCTGGTCTTCATCATGCACCTGGGCTTTGCCTGCCTCGAGGCCGGCCTGACCCGGGCGAAGAACACGGTCAACATCCTCTTCAAGAACGTCGCGATCGTCGCGATCGGCACGCTCACCTACGCGCTCGTCGGCTTCAGCCTGATGTACGGCGACGACGTCGCCGGCGGGTTCTTCGCGTGGGGCGGGCTCGGGCTTTCGCTGCCCGACGATGGCACCACCGCCGCTTACTCCGGCGGCGCGTACACCTACTGGACCGAGTTCATCTTCCAGGCGATGTTCGCCGCGACCGCCGCGACGATCGTCTCCGGCGCCGTCGCCGAGCGCGTGCGCCTCTACCCCTTCCTGCTCTTCGCGGCGATCTACGTCGCGCTGGTCTACCCGGTCGCGGGGTACTGGAAGTGGGGCGAGGGCTGGCTGCACCAGCGCGGCTTCTACGACTTCGCGGGCTCGACGCTCGTGCACTCGGTCGGCGGCTGGGCGGCGCTGGCGGGCGTGATCGTCCTCGGGCCCCGCCTCGGCAAGTACGGCAAAACGATCAAGCCCATCATGGGCCACAACATGCCGCTGGCGACCATCGGCGTCTTCTTGCTCTGGTTCGGCTGGTTCGGGTTCAACGGCGGGTCCGTGCTCTCGGGCGATCCGGGCGCCGTCTCGTACGTGTTCATCACGACCATGCTCGCCGCGTGCGCCGGCGTGCTGGGGGCGATGTTCACCGCGCAGATTGTCCAGCGGACGCCCGACCTGTCCATGACGCTCAACGGCGCGCTGGCGGGGCTCGTGGGCATCACGGCCGGCGCCGACGTGATCCCGATCCACTGGGCGATCTTCGTGGGATTCGTCGCTGGCGCGATCGTGGTCGTGTCGGTCATCGCGCTCGATCGCGCCAAGCTCGACGACCCGGTGGGCGCGATCTCGGTGCACCTGGTCTGCGGCATCTGGGGCACGCTCGCGGTCGGGCTGTTCGCGCCCGACTTCGCGCTGCTGCCGCAGCTCATCGGTGTGGCGGCGATCGGCGGGCTGTGCTTCCCGGTCGCCTTTGCGCTGCTCTGGCTGATCCGCGCGACGATCGGCCTGCGCGTCGATCGCGACGAGGAGCTCCGCGGGCTCGACATCTCCGAGCACGGCATGGAGGCCTACGCGGGCTTCCAGATCTTCGTCACCGAGTA
>CAYQAD010000230.1:1739-4329 GCA_964415125.1 uncultured Phycisphaeraceae bacterium
GAGGTCCACCATGAAGCTCATCATCGCGTACTTCCAGCCCGAGCGGCTCACCGACGTGAAGCAGGCGCTCTTCCGCGCCGATGTGACCAAGTTCAGCGTCACCACCGCCCGCGGCTGCGGCGCGCAGCGCGGCTACCACGAGCGCTACCGCGGCACCGACGTGCAGATCGACCTGCTGCCCAAGGCCCGCATCGAGCTCGCGGTCAACGACGCGTTCGTCCAGCCCGCGATCGACGCGATCCTCGAGGCCGCCCGCACCGAGGAGCCCAACCACGACCCCGATCCAGACGGCGGCGTCGGCGACGGCAAGATCTTCGTCATGCCCCTTGAGGACTGCATCCGCATCCGCACCGGCGAGCGAGGCTCGCCCGCCGTGGGCTAGCCCGCCAACGGCAGATATCGGGCCGAAAGCCCTGCGCCCAGGCCTTGCTCATCGGGCATTGGTCCTTGAAGCGGACCGCATGGTCTGGTACACCGGGCGAGCCCGCGTCAGGGCACGGCACACAGCCCGAATCTCGGCAGTTCTTTCGGCTCCGCCCGCAGGTGGTGGGTGGATGTCAGCAATGGTGCGATCGGCCTCGCCCGACTCTCGACCCCTCTCACGGGTTGCCGGGCCGAGATCGCTGCCGACCGGGTGCTGTGGGGGAATGCCTCTGGCCTGACGCCGAACAGAGAAGGTCTGAGGCCACAATGAACCCATCGTCCCGTCGTGTTGCCGCTGTTGTGGCATTGGCTGCTGGCACGTGCCTTTCTGCCGACGTCTTCGCCAGTGTCGGCGTGCCCCAGCGGGGCGACCTCGCAGCACACGCGGGCCTGCCGGCCCGGACCGCCGACGCGCACTCGCTCACCATCGCCGATGTCGTCGTCGATACGTCGGCCGCCCAGATGACCCTCGCCGACGCGATCCGCGCGGAGCGGTCGCAGCGCAACGCCACGCCGGCCCGCCGGATCATGCAGCTCGACGGGCCCATGACCCACGACCGCCGCGAGAAGCTCACGGCCGCCGGCATCAAGCTCGGGCAATACCTGCCCACCAACGCTTTCTACATCGACACGACCGAAGCCAACGCCGACGCGGTCGCCCGCCTGGACTTCATCCGCTGGCAGGGCCAGATGCGGACCGAGTGGAAGCGCAGCCCGGACCTGGGCACCCGCGTGTACCAATCGCCCGAGCGCCAGGCATTGCTGCGTGAAGGGCGCGAGCGCGCGCTCGTGATCCTCTTCGAGGGCGCGTCCGATGAGGCGCTGCTCGACGTGATCGCCGCCACGCCCGGCGCTTCGGCCCAGAAGACCGCCGACGAGGGCGGGCAGCTGGTCGTGCCCGTCGAGGCGTCCTTCGAGGACCTCGCGGCGCTGGCCGAGCTCGACGAGGTGATGTTCATCCAGCCCGCGCCCGAGATCACCTTCCGCAACGCGACCAACCGCTGGATCGTGCAGTCCAACCAGCTCAACAACACGCCGATGTACGACAACGGCCTGCGCGGCGAGGACCAGGTCATCGCCGTCCTCGACGGACGCGTGAACGTCAACCACTGCTCGTTCCAGGACTCCGAGCCCATCGGCCCGACCCACCGCAAGATCCTCGCGTACAACACCTCGCTGGGCAGCAGCTTCCACGGCACGCACGTGGCCGGCACGGCCGTGGGCGACGCGGGCAACGATGGCGACACCCGCGGCGTGGCGTACAACGCCAAGATGACCTTCGACGACACGCCCTCGTTCACCGACTCGGCCGTCTACGCCGTGCTCCAGCAGCACCACGACCAGGGCGCCCGCATCCACACCAACTCCTGGGGCAACGACGGCACCACCGCCTACGACTCCATGGCGCGCGGCTTCGACCGCTTCCAGTACGACAACGAGGACTCGCTCGTCCTCCTCGCCGTGACCAACGGCAGCACCCTCCGCAACCCCGAGAACGCCAAGAACCTCCTCGCCTGCGGCGCAAGCCAGGACAACCCGAATCAGAACTCGTTCTGCTCGGGCGGCACGGGCACCACCGCCGACGGCCGGCGCAAGCCCGAGATCTTCGCGCCCGGCTGCAGCACGATCTCCGCGTCCAGCTCGTCCAGCTGCGGCACGACCAGCGCCACCGGCACCTCGATGGCGACCCCCGCCATCGCCGGCGCCGCGGCGCTCGTGCGCCAGTACTACACCGAGGGCTTCTACCCCACGGGCCAGCGCGAGGCGTCCAACGCGATCGTGCCGACCGGCGCGCTGCTCAAGGCGACGCTGCTCAACTCCACCGATGACATGACCAACATCGGCGGCTTCCCCTCCAACGCCGAGGGCTGGGGACGCATCAACCTCTCCAACACCATCACCTTCGACATCGCCGAGCGCGGCATGATCGTTGAGGACATCCGCAACGCCGACGGCCTCGCCACGGGCGAGTTCTACGAGCTGCCCGTCCTCGTCACCGAGACCGACAACCCGCTGCGCATCACCATGACCTTCGTCGACCCGCCCGCCGCCGCCAGCACGGGCTCGGGCAACGCGTGGATCAACGACCTCGACCTGATCGTGACCGCCCCGGACGGCGCGGTGTACCGCGGCAACGTCTTCTCCGGCGGCGAGTCGGCCACGGGCG
>CAYQAD010000231.1:0-4310 GCA_964415125.1 uncultured Phycisphaeraceae bacterium
CGACGCGATGACGGTGGATGTGCCGTTGCGGCTGGACTTTGTGGACGAGCGGTCGAACGCGGCGGTGCCGGGGAGTGTCATGCTCGAGCTGGGGGTGTGGTACGGCAAGAGCGGGCTGAGCGGGCTGTTCCAGGAGCGGGAGCTTTTGGAGAGCCGGCGGACGGTGCGGGTGGGGCTGGGCGATGGCGTGGGGCGGAGCGACCGGTAGTCGCGCGTGGGGGCGAGGGGCGGGGGGTGGGGAGAGCGGGCGATTGCGGACGTGTTTGCGGAGTTGGTCGGGCGTGCGTAGGCTTTGCCTTGCCAACGGTGCCCGACGGGTCTGTCGGGTGAAGAGGGAAGTGTGGTGAGAAGCCACCGCGGACGCGCCGCCGTGACGGGTGCCGATGCGATCCTCCTTGCGGGCGCGTGCCATTGAGGGCGCGTGTCCGGGCCACTGGCCAGTCGTTTGCCTCTTGTTTTTGAGGGGTGTTCGGCTCGGCCGGGAAGGTCTGGGGATCGCGGAGCCCGGAGCCGGAAGACCTGCCGATTGGTGATTGTCGTGTGCCCTCGCGGAACGGGCGCCGGTGGTTGCCTTCTGCGCGTCCCTGGGCGCATTGGGTTCTGCTGGCATTTCGGGTCCGACGGCGGGGGCTGTGTGATTACCCCCGGGGATGCTCCGCGCGGTGGGTGAGGCGTTGACGCCTCGCTCTCGGGGTGAGGGGACGTGAGCGTGCCGGCGATGCCGGCGGGATTGAGAGACTTGATGTTGGTTCATGGACGTGCGTGCGCAGCGGCTGCTGTGCTTTGTGGTCGTGTGGTGGCGCTGGATGCGAGCGCCTCGACGCCTTGGGCGGTGGGCGTGGAGAGCTTCGACGCGGGCGTCGGCGCGGCGCCGGGCTACACCGATCCGACCTCGACGCTCGGCCCGGCCGAGCGGTTCACGGGCGAGTCGTTCTCGGCGGACTCGGTCGTGTCGCCCTTCTCGCCGGCGTTTGGGACCGACGAGCTGTTCTCGATCGGCGAGGGCGGGCACCTGACGCTTCGGCTTGGCGAGGCGGCGGTGGATCGGCCCGGGCACGCGTTTGGCGTGGACCTGATTCTGTTTGGCAATGGCGGGTTTGTCTCGGGCGAGTTCGCGGGGCAGGCGCCCGGGACGGTCGCGGGCACTTTCAGCGTGAACGAGGTCGAGTTCGAGGTGTCGCAGGACGGCACGAACTTCGTACCGCTTGGGACGGTGCGCGAGGGCGCGATGCCGGCGATGGGGTATCTCGACGGCGGGCGATTCGATACGACGCCGGGCTCGGTGCTGACGGACCAGCGCAAGGCGGTCGATCCGTCATTGACGCCTGCGGACTTTGCGGGGCTTGATCTGGCGGGCGTCCGCTCGATCTACAACGGGTCGGCGGGGGGGACGGGGATCGACATCTCGGGCTCGGGGCTGGGCGAGGTGTGGTACGTGCGGATCAGCGTGCCGGACGACATGGACGCGCTGACGACGCTCAAGAGCGAGATCGACGCGGTGATCGTCGTGCCGGGCATCGGCACGGCCGGGGTGCTTGGGCTCGGCGTGCTCGGCGCGGGGCGCCGGCGGCGCGTGATGAATGGCTGAGAGAGAGTCGGCGTTCGCGGGCGAGAGCGCGCGGACGCTGTTGTGATTCGCGAGTGCATACGAGCTTGGCTTGGCGTTTGGGCCCCCACTGCCGCGGTGGTCGCGTGCGCACACGGCCATGGGCCTTGGGCGCATGTGGGCGGGGATGCGGCGCGCGGGGGTGTGCGGTGTGGCGCGGTAGCGCCGGGCGTTGCGGCGTGGACGCTTTCGCAGACGCCTGGGGGGGATGCGATCGCGTTTGTGGGCGCGTCGCCGCCGATCGTGATGGACGGGCGGGCGTATGCGCGGGCGCACGTGGCGGGCGAGCCGGTGGTGGTGGCGGCCGATGCGCGGACGGGCGCATTTGCGTGGATGACGCCGACGCCCGATTCGTCGGGCGGTTTCTTGGAATCGTGGGCCTCGCTCGCGGGGGACGCGGGCAACGGGCGGGTGATGGTGGGCGTGGGGGCGGCGTTGTACGCGATCGACGCGGCGACGGGGGCGCTGGCGTGGAGCACGCTGCTCGACCGGAGCGTGGTGAACGCGCATCCGGTGGTGACGGATGACCTCGGTGCGGCCGATCGGGTCTTCATCACGGACTTCGATGGGTTTGGCTTTGAGGGGCGGCTGTACTGCGTGAACGTTGATGCGTTCGATGTGGCGGCGAACCCGCACCAGCCGGGCGATGTGGTCTGGAGCGTGGCGATCGGCGGGACGAGCGGGAACACGCCGGCGTACGCGGATGGCGTAGTGTACGTGTCGAGCGTGGGCGAGGCGGGGTTCGTGCCGGGCGAGGTGATCGCGTTCGACGCGGCGAGCGGGTCGTCCACGGGCGTGCCGACCGAGCTCTGGCGGTTCTCGCTTGGGGTTGTCGGCGGGCCTGCCGAGGGGTTCTTTGGCGGCGTGGCCGTGCGCGATGGCGCGGTGTACGCGGCGACGTACGACTTCTTCGGCGGGCAGGACGCGGGCACGCTCGTGAAGCTCGACGCGGCGGATGGATCGCTCGTGTGGAGCGCCGCGTGCAACCGGACGTCGTCGATGCCGATCGCCGTGGGCGATGGGCGCGTGGTGGTATCGGGCGGGCTTGACGGGTTCGGGTCGCTGCCGAGCGTGCAGGTGTTCGACGACCTGGGCTCGAGCGCGTCGATGCGCTGGGACTCGGCGCTGGATTCGTGGGTCGATGATGGCGACGGCGTCGTCGAGGCCGGCGAGTACCTGCGGATGGGCGGATGGACGCACCAGCCGGTGGTGTTTGATTCGAGCGCGGGGATGCGGCTCGTGGTCGGCGCGATCGCGCCGGGCGGGCAGGCGTCGGGCGTGCAGGGCGAGCTGCGTGTGGTTGATCTGGATGCGACGCCGGGCGATGCGGGGTTTGTGCTTGGCGATCTGGTTGGGGGCGGCGGGAGCGCGGCGGTCGGGTATGGGTTTGTGTACTCGGTGGGGGCGGGCGGGCTGAGCGCGTTTGGGCCGACGTTTGATCGCGATCTCGATCGCGACGGGGTGGTCGACGTTGAGGATCTGTACATGCGGCGGTTTGTCGATCCCTGCCGATGGGACGTGAACGGGGATGGCGTGTATGACGGCGAGGACGATCTGGAGATCCGCCGAGGGATGCCGACGCAGCGGGACCTGGGGGTGCGGCCATGACGTGCGCGCGCCGGGTTGGATCTTCGCGGACCGGCTTCACGCTGGTCGAGGTGCTGGTGGTGGTTGCGATCATCGCGCTGCTGATCGGGCTGATGGTGCCCGGGCTCTCGTCGGCGCGGGACGCGGCGCGCGCCGCGGCGTGCCTCTCGAACATGCGGCAGCTCGGCGCGGGGTGGGCGATGTACGCCAACGACCACGACGGGCGCGCGATGCCGATGGCGTATTTCGAGACGCCGGATGTCGGCTTCGGCGAGGACAGCGTGTTCTGGTGGGGCACGAGCGGCTCGACGTCGGGGCGCGTCCAGCGCGAGCGAGGATTCCTTACGGCGTACATCGCGGGCAGTGATGATGATTCGTCGAGCGTGTACGAGTGCGCGGCGCAGCGCGCAGGGACGTACGTGCAGCAGGGGCGGGGCGGCGAGGGGGAGCTGACGAGCACGTACGGGTACAACGGGTATTACCTGAGCCCGGGCAAGACGCCGGGGTGGTCAATGGAAATCGGCGGGCAGCGGTGGAAGCGCGTGCACGAGATCGATCGGCCGGGCGAGCTCGCGGTGTTTGGCGATGCGCTCTTGGTGCGCGGTCGGCGGGTGATGAGCACGGCGCTGCTCGATCCGCCGATGCTGTTTGTGCGCTCGAGCGGCGCGTGGCGACGCAACGGATCGCCAACGACCGCGTTTCGCCATGGGGATGTCGCCAATATCAATCGGGCTGACGGGAGTGTGGCGGGGCGACGTGCATATCCGGAATGGATTGTCACGGAGTTTGCTGATCGCGCGGGTGGCGTCGGGTCGATCGGCATGGATAATGACCCGGTGTACGTGCCCGACTGGCGCCGTTGGTAGGCGAGGATCGGGCGGCGAACGCTGGCTTTTTCCGGGGCCGATATCTCGTGAGTGTTGATCGATGCATCTGCATGGATGTCTCCTTCGAGGAGATCAAGGACCGCGCCGAGGGTGAGGGTCTTGATCTCGAGGGCGTAAAGGACGAGACGGGGTGTGGGTGCGCGTGCGGGATGTGCCTGCCGTACATCAAGCTTGTGCTTCGGACGGGCGAGACGGTGCTGCCGATTCTTGATGCGGAGACGTACAAGGCG
>CAYQAD010000232.1:0-4306 GCA_964415125.1 uncultured Phycisphaeraceae bacterium
CGTGATCGTGGTCGCGGCGACGAACCGAAGCGACGTGCTCGATCCGGCGCTGATCCGTCCCGGGCGGTTTGACCGGCAGATCGCGGTGCCGTTGCCCGATGTGAAGGGCCGGCTCGAGGTTCTGAAGGTGCACGCGAAGAAGGTGAAGCTCGGCCCGGCGGTGGACCTGGAGCGGCTTGCTCGGTTCTCGCCGATGTTCTGCGGCGCGGACCTCGCGGCGATAATCAATGAGGCTGCGATCACCGCGACGATGCAGAACAAGGACTTCATCGAGCAGGATGACCTCGAGGAGTCGCGGGACAAGATCCGCTTCGGCCGGGCGAAGAAGTCGCGGGTGCGCGAGAAGGACGAGAACAAGCTCGTGGCGTACCACGAGGCGGGGCACGCGATCCTGCAGGCGCTGCTGACGGATGCCGACCCGCTGCACAAGGTGACGATCATCCCGCGCGGCGACGCGGGCGGGGCGACCTTTAGCCTTCCCGAGAAGGACCGGATGGGCTACAGCCTCAAGTGGCTCGACGCGACGATGAAGGTCGTGTGCGGCGGACGGATCGCCGAGCAGAAGGCGATGCAGGACGTGTCGAGCGGCGCCGCGTCGGACATCGGGCAGGTCACGCAGCTGGCGCGCACGATGGTGCTCGAGTGGGGCATGAGCGACAAGCTCGGCTTCGTGCGGTACGCGGGGCAGGACACGCGCGAGACGTTCGTCGCGGACAAGGACTACTCGGACGACACGGCTCGTGTCATCGACGAGGAGGTTCGCCGGCTCGTGGATGGCGCGTACCGCGAGGCGGAGCGGCTGCTCGAGGAGCACTGGGACGCGGTCGTCGCGGTCGCCGAGGCGTTGCTTCGGTACGAGACGCTCAGCGGCGACGAGGTGCACCGCCTGATGCGGGGCGAGGAGCTGGATAAGCCGACGGTGAGCGATCTGCTCGCGGCCGAGGCGAAGAAGAGCCCGGGCGTGACGATCGCGCCACCGATGCCGAGCGCGGAGCCCGATCCGGAGCCGCCGGCGGGTGCGATGCCCAGCCCTGCCTGACAGCTTGTTTTGATCGACCCTGCTTGGGTGGGTCGCTGGTTAAGAATGTGCATGGAACGCGGCTTGTGATGCACAGGCCGCGTTTTTTGCTCTCGTCGCGTTTTTTCTTGGTGGATTGCAACGCGGGATCGTCGGGCGGTGTTGGTAGATTGTCGGTTGTGTACGGCCGACCTGTGTCCGGGTTGGTCGCACGGAATCGAGGGCTCGGGGGGGACTCCGAGCGGGCGTGCATTACCCAGAGGAGGGTCAAGACATGCACAAGTTTGCAATGAGTGCCGGTGCGTTGGCATTGGCGAGTGGTTCGGCGTTCGGTGTCGTGACGGCGTTCGACGATCAGTCGGCGTGGGAGGCGGCGGCCGGCGGCGCGGCGACGGTTGATGATCTCTCGTCGTACGGCGTGGTCAGCCTGACGCTCGGCTCGAACGGGTTCTTCAACGGGTACTCGATCGACCTGGCGGGCACCGACGACGGCAATACGAACGTGAATTCCGCGACGAACCTCGCCTTTACGCTCAACGGCGGGCTGGACTCGATCACGTTTGTGTTCGATCAGCCGGTGCTCGGCTTTGGCGGCGTGTGGCTGAACACGTTCGTGAGCAACGGCCTCTCGGTGACCATCGACGGGCAGACGTTCAATGTTGAGGACACGGTCGCAGCGCCGGACTTCGAATTCGTTGGGTATGCGAGCGACACGCCCTTCACGACCGCGACGCTTACCGCGACCAATCCCAGCGGCGGCACGGAGTTCGCGGCGATCAGCGACGTGCTGTTCGTGGTGCCCACGCCCGCCTCGGCGGCGATGCTCGGCCTGGGTGGGCTGGCGATGGTGCGTCGTCGTCGCTGATTCTTTTGTAGATCTTTATCGATGCATGAAGGGCCCCGCGCACCGCGTGGGGCCCTTTTCCTTTGGCGGTGTGGTGGGGTCCGGCGGTGGTTAGGTTGTCGCGTAGTGCTCGGCGGTGACGCGGTTGGCTTCGGGGATCGCGTCGGTGCCGCCACGTTCGAAGCTTGAGACGTTCTCCAGCGTGGTGTCGGCGATGTTGGTGACGGCCTCGCGTGTGAGGAAGCCCTGGTGGCTTGTGATGAGGACGTTTGGGAAGGTGAGCAGGCGGGCGAGCACGTCGTCTTGCATGATCTGGCCCGAGAGGTCTTTGTAGAAGACGTCGCCCTCTTCTTCGTAGACGTCAAGTGCGAGGCCCCCGAGGGTGCGGGCCTTGAGCGCTTCGAGGACGGCGCGCGTATCGATGACGCCGCCGCGGGATGTGTTGATGAGGATCAGGCCCGGCTTGGTCTTGGCGAGGGCATCGGCGTCGATGAGGTGCTTGGTCCCGGGCGTCAGCGGGCAGTGGAGGCTGATGACGTCGGCTTGGGTGAGCAGCGTGTCGAGGTCGACGAGCTCTGCGCCGCTGGCGCGAAGGTCATCGGAGGGTTGCGGGTCGAATGCGAGCACGCGGCAGCCGAACCCCTTCATGATGTTGACGAAGCAGATGCCGATGGTGCCCGCGCCGATGATGCCGACGGTCTTGCCGTGGAGGTCAAAGCCCATGAGGCCGTCGAGCGAGAAGTTGTGCTCGCGGACGCGGTTGAAGGCGCGGTGGGTATGGCGGACGAGGGTCAGCAGCAGGGCGACGGCGTGCTCGGCGACTGCGTGGGGTGAGTAGGCGGGCACGCGCGCGACGGCGATACCGTGCTCGGCGGCGGCCTCGAGGTCGACCTGGTTGAAGCCCGCGCAGCGGAGCGCGATGAGCTCAACGCCTGCGCTTGCGAGCGCGGCGATCGTGTCGGCGCTGACGTCATCGTTCGCGAACGCGCACACGGCAGTCGACCCTTCGGCGAGCGGGGCGGTGGAGGGGTCCAGCCGTGCTTCCTGGAAGTCGATGTGATGCGGCGAGGCGAGCTTGCTGTTTGCGTCGGCGAACGCTTCACGCTCGAAGGCGCGGGCGGAGAAGTGAGTGATGTGCATGTGAGATTGTTGGGCGCGCTCTCACGGTCGCGCGGCAGGCGTTTATGGAGGGTTACTTGGGGTCGATGCGGTAGAGGGTGCCGTTGGTTTCGTCGGTGAGGATGTGGAGCTCGCCTTCGGGGCTCATGCCGATCCAGCGGATGCGCTCGTTGAACTGGAGTGTGGTTTGGCCGTCGATCTCGCCTTCGGTGTTGAAGTGGACGCGACGGATTTGCTTTGATGCGAGGCCGCCGGCGAGGAGGTCGCCGGTCCATTCGGGGAAGTCGGTGCCGGTGTAGAAGGCGAGGCCGCAGGGCGCGAGGGAGGGCGTCCAGACGACGTGCGGGTCGACGGTGCCCTCGAGGGTCGCGGAGTCGGCGATGGCGGGGCCCCAGTACTCGGTGGAGTAGGTGGCGAGGGGCCAGGCGTAGTTGCCGCCGGGCGTGAGGCGGTTGAGCTCGTCGCCGCCCTTGGCGCCGTGCTCGGTGACCCAGACCTCGGGCGAGGTGTTGGTGTTGTGCGCGTCGGGGATGAAGCTCGGGCGGGTGGCGATGCCCTGGATGTTGCGGTGGCCGAGCGTGTAGACGTAGGGCGCGTCGCCCTCGCCGTCGGCGAATGGGTTCTCGGGGTGGGGCTTGCCTTCGGCGGTCATGCGGAGGACCTTGCCGAAGGCGAGGGTTGGGTCCTGGGCGTAGGTGCGGATGAAGTTGCCGTCGAGGGTTGCGGGTGGGTTGCCGCCGTCGCCGATGGAGAGGAGGAGCGAGCCGTCGGGCAGCCACTCGATGATGGAGCCGAAGTGCTGGCCGCCTGATTTGTCTCGGCTGACGCGGTAGAGCTCCTGGACGTCGGTGAGTGTGGTGAGGTCTTCGGAGAGTGTGGCGCGGAAGAGGGTGGTGCGGTTGGCCTGCTTGGTGCCGGTGGATGCGGTGAGGTAGACGAGGCGGTTGTTGGCGAAGTCGGGGTGGAGCGAGACGTCCATGAGGCCGCCTTGGCCGATGGCGGCGATATCGGGCAGCCCGGCGATGGGCTCGGGTTGCAGCGCGCCGTTCGCGAACAGGCGGAGTCGGCCCGGGCGCTCGGTGATGAGGATGCCGGCGTTGCCTGGGAGCCAGTCGGCGGCCCAGGGGCGCTCGAGGCCTTTGGTGATGGTGGCTTTGGTCCAGTCGGTGTCTTTGGGTGTCGCGGCGGTGGGTGTGACGGGGCCCTTGGGCGGGTCGGCCTGCATGAGGTGCAGGGCTGCGGCCGCGGCTGCGGCGGTGACGCTGAGGGCGAGAGTGCTGGCGGCGGCGATCTTGAGGGTGCGGGGGTTCATGGGGGCATTATTG
>CAYQAD010000233.1:0-4306 GCA_964415125.1 uncultured Phycisphaeraceae bacterium
CGTTCGGCGACGCCGGGCGACCCACGCGCACCACGTCCGGCCCCATCGGCTCGACGTCCGAAGCGCCCGTCCACCAGTTGCTCACACGGATCGCCGGCGCACGCCGCGGCGTCGCCTCCGCCGCCACCTCGGGCCGCACGCCCGCCTCGGGCCCGCGACGCTCCCGCGCCGGGGACGCCGCCACGACCGGCGGCATCTGCAACTCCGCCGGATCGATCGGCGCCTCGGGCAGCTCGGGCGTCGCCTCCGCGCCATTCATGCTCGGCAGCTGCGCCGGCTTGACCGCGAAGGGATCGTCCGACGCGAGCAGCGCGTTCAGGTCCGCGAGCATGATCGCCGCGGTCGGGTACCGCTTGTCGTAGTCCGCCATCGCGCGACGCACGATCCACTTCGCCGCCGGCGGGCAGTTCTTGCTGATCTGGCTCAGCCCGCCGTGCGCCGGGAACGAGTTCTCGATCAGCGCGTACAGCACCGCGCCCGCCGCGTACGTGTCGAACCGCGCGCCATCGACCTGGTGCACCTTCACGCCCTTGAGCGCCATGCGCACCAGCTCCGGATCGCGGAAGTACTCCGTCCCGTGTGTCGTCAGCGTCATCGCCGACCGCAAGGGCGTCACCAATCCAAAGTCCACCAGGTGCGCGCCCGACTCGTTGACGATGATGTTGTCGGGCTTGACGTCCTTGTGCCACACGCCCCCGCGGTGGTACCCGTCGAGCGTCTCGAGCAGCGCGCCGACCAGCTCAAAACCGCGACGCATCCGCGGGCCGTCCAGCCCGCCCGCCGGGCTCTCGCTGTGCAGCCGCGAGATCAGCTGCCCAAACGGCTCGCCGGGCACATACGGCATGACGTAATAAAACCGATCAGCGTCGCGGTGGTGCTCCAGCACCAAGCCGAGCTTCTTGCCGTTCTCAAGCGCCGTCGACTCGCGGATGATCTGATCGAGCCCCGAGCCCTCCTTCAGGCTGAAGGACTTGATCACGACCTGGTCAACCGGCTCGCGGCCGCCCCGCTCCAGGGCCGCACGCTTCATCGGCTCGGGCTCGGCGACGTACAGCTTCCCGCCCGATCCGCCACCCTTGAGCGAGCCCACGATCCGGTATCCCGGATACGTCCCCGCCCGGCCGCCCTTGGGCGCATCCCGCGTCGGCGCCGCCTTGACCACCTCCGGCAGCCGCTTCTCGAGCTTGTCGGTGATCGGCGTGAGAAACAGCAGCCGCGCCGGGTGCCCGATCGCCATCCGGTAGATGCAGAGCCCCGCCGAACGGAGCTCGTCCTGCAGCGCACGCCCGTAGTGCGTCGTCGCGCTCCATCGCCCGATCAGAATGCTCCCGATCGTCAGGAACACCACGAACGGCAGCAGCACCACCGCGCCCACCAGCCGGAGCGCGTCGGTCAGCTCACCACCGATGAAGCGGAACACGTGCACGAACGCCAGCCCGATCACGCGGAAGATCGAACCGATCCCACGCGAGAGAAGCACGATCACCGCCACCAGCAGCGCGATGCCCAGAACGGCCCCAAGAACGATGACGAATGCGCCCACTACAGGCATGGCCCGTGCTCCCTTGCCGAGCCCGTCTGGCGAACGGGCTCAATCCGTCAGGCCCGCCTCGTCCTCGCGACGAAGCTCCTGCTGGCGGTGGTAGATCTCCGCCAGCGCCTCGTCAAAGAGTTGGTCGAGGGCCTTGCCGGAATCAGTCTTGGGATTGTCACCCGATGATTTTTGGCTCAGCCCGTTCCGCTCCACCTCGGCGAGCTCCTCGGGCGTGAACGAGTATGTCGAGACCACCTCGCCGATCGACGCCCGCAGCATCGCGCGGATCTTCGTCAGTTTTCGGGACACGGTCGGCTCGCTCGTCCCGATCGCGTCGGCGACCTCCTTGCCGCTCTGCCCGTCGAAGACCCGCATCCGATAGATCTCAAAGTCCGTGAAGTCAGCCTCGCCCTCGACCTGCCGGATCGCCCGCTCGACCTTCGCGCGAAACACCGCCGCCTCGTACGCCTCGTCCACGCTCGCACCGGGCGCCGAGCCCATCCAGCTCTCGTCCAGCAGCGCGTTCGCCTTGCCGCCCCCCCGCTTGAGCGCCCCGCGCCGATCCAGCTCATCGCCCAGCGTGTGCTTGGCGATCGCGAGCAACCACGTGCTGAACCGCGCCCCCTTCGCCGGGTCGTACCGGTCGATCGACGTCGACAGCGCCGCGAGGGTTTCCTGCGACAAATCCCGCACGGTTTCCTGCCCGATCCGCCCGCGCCCCCACTTGCTCAGCTGCGCCCGGAGCACGGGACCGAAGGTCTCCCACAGCTCGAACCAGGCCGCCTGATCGTCGGACCGCAGCCGGTTGATGAAGTTGGTGCTGGGGCTGCTGAGCATGGGGTCCTTGCGTCGGGTCTATCGCGACACGGGCTGCGGGCCCGCGTCCGGCCAGCATACCCCCGCACGCCGCCCGGGCCGCTGCCAACCCGGCATCCCGGGGCGATCCCGCGGGCCCAGGGCCATCCCACGGGTTTGCCGCGGTTTTCGGGCCGTCCCGCCCCACAGCATGAAAGACGCCGACGCAATCTCCCAATCACATCCCCGGCCGAACACCCGCTCACACCCGAGCGACCGGCCCGAGCACGCACAGCCGAGCTCGAGACCAGAAGCACCCCCGGCATCCTCACGCCGGCATCATCAGGAGGCACCCATGCCCTGCATCGCACCCAGCATCACCAAGACCCTCGTTCGTGTCGGCGTCCTGGGCGCCATCGCCACCGCCGGCGCCGTCGTCGTCGCTGGGCCCGACCGCGTCCACGCACTCTTCGACCAGACCCGCTCGGCGGTCAACGGCGTCATCGACGGCGCCATCGACGACCCCGTCGCACTCCGCGCCCAGCTCCGCGACCTCGAGGCCCAGTACCCCGAGAAGATCGCCGAGGTCCGCTCCGATCTCTCCGAGCTCCAAAGCCAGATCGCCCAGCTCGAGCGCGAGCAGGCCGTCACCAGCCGAGTCGTCGAGCTCACCCAGAGCGACCTGGACACCATGCAGTCCATGCTCGCCCAAGCCGAGGCGAAGCGCGGCGACAGCTACCGGGCCGTCCGCGTCCGCTTCGACAACCGCTCGCTCAACGTCGACGAGGCGTACGCCAAGGCAACCCAGATCCGCCAGCTCCGCGACGCCTACGAGACGCGACAAAGCGACATCCAGCGCGATCTGAACTACCTCGATCAGCAAGAGCAGCGCCTCGGCGACCTGCTCGCCCAGCTCGAGACCGAGCGCGCCGAGTTCCAGACCCAGCTCTGGCAGCTCGACCGCCAGGTCGACGCCATCGCACGCAACGAGCGCATGATCGACCTCATGGAGAAGCGCGAGCGCACCATCGACGAGCACAGCCGCTACCGCGTCGCAAGCCTCGACCAGCTGCAGGGCCGCTTCGCCGACATCCGCTCCCAGCAGGAAGCCCAGCTCGCGAGCCTAGGCCGGTCCACCGAGACCACCAACTACGAGGACCGCGCCAAGCTCCTCCTCGACCGCGAGTCCGCCGACAGCCCCTTCGCGCCCCGCGCCCTGCCCTCGGCCGTCGAGATCCAGCCCGAGGTGATCGAGATCACCCCCGAGGACCTCCACGACCAGGCCGACGACACCGTCGCCTCCCGCGGCTTCTGATTCTCCGACCCATCTCACCCGCCCCACAACATCCGCCGCCGATCGACACCACCCCGTCGATCGGCGGCGGCTTTTCTGCCCAGACTCGGCCCGCGCTGATCGCCCGGCAATCAGCCCCAAACCACCAACCGAGCACGTCCGGGGCCAAATCCGAAACTGGTCCCCCAAGTGGCGTAAACGCTCCGGCCGCGATACCTTTGCGCCACAGCTGCATCGCCCGCCGGCGCGACTCTCGCCCGGTCCGGGTGCACCGATGCACCGCCGCAAGGCCGCGGCTCGGCCACTTTGGAGCGACGAAGGATTGGTCATCGACTCCCTCCTAGGCCTGTTGAGCGTCGACATGGGCATCGACCTCGGTACCTGCAACACGCTTGTCTGCGTGCGCGGCCAGGGCATCGTGCTCAATGAGCCCTCCGTCGTCGCCGTCAAAAAGGGCACCACCGAAGTCCTCAAGAACGGCCAGGCCGTCGGCTGGGTCGCCAAGGAAATGCTCGGCAAGACGCCCGGCACCATCACCGCCGTCCGCCCCCTCAAAGACGGCGTGATCTCCGACTTCGAGATCACCGAAGCCATGCTCGGGTATTTCATCCGAAAGGTGAACGGCCGGAGCAAGATCTTCGGCCCCCGGGTGGTCATCTCCATCCCCTCGGGCATCACCGCCG
>CAYQAD010000234.1:0-4302 GCA_964415125.1 uncultured Phycisphaeraceae bacterium
TTCGTCGAGCTTCTCGATCGCGCGGATCTGGTCGCGCAGGGCCGCGGCGCGCTCGAAGTCGAGGGACTTGCTCGCATCCGCCATCTCCTGGCGCATCTCGCGGAGCATCGCCGAACGTTTCGAGCCAAGGAAGCGCACGAATCGGTCGGTGTCCTGCCGGTAGGTCAGCGGCGTGATCTTGTCGGCGCACGGCGCGGTGCACTGCCCGATCGGGTGCAAAATGCACGGGCGGAAGTACTTGTTCTTCTCGTCGCCCGCGACGATGTCGAGCGAGCAGGTGCGGAACTTGAACACGCGCTGCAACACCTGCACGGCCTCGCGCAGCGCGCCCGCGTTCGTGAAGGGCCCGAAGACCTTTGCCCCGCGCATCTCGGGGTACTGCCCGCCATGCTCATCGATGCCCGTCGGGTTGCGCGTGACGAAGACGCGCGGGAAGTCTTCCTTCTGCGTGACGACGAGGTAGGGGAAGCTCTTGTCGTCGATCAGGCGGGCGTTGAAGCGGGGCTTGATGTCCTTGATGAGCCGGTTCTCGGTGAGCAGCGCCTCCCACTCGGTCTCAAGGGGCAGGATCTCGAAGTCGTGGATCTCCTCGAGCATGGGCTGCTTGTGCGGGCCGAGGTCGGCTGAGGGCACGAAATAGCTGCTCACGCGGTCGGGCAGCGTGCCCGCCTTGCCCACGTAGAGCACCACGCCGGTGTGGTCCTTCATCAGGTAGACGCCTGGCACGGGCGGGAGCGCGCGAGCCTTTGCCGAGAGGCGTGTCATGCGCTGGGCGCGCGTCTCGCTGCCCCAGGGCGGCGGGGCGTCGGCGGGCAGAAAGCCCTCGTCGTCGAGCGTGGGTGGGATCGGATCGTCGGCCACGGCCCATGGTATTCGCCGGTGCCGGCATCGCGGATCAGCCGAATTCCCGCGCACATTCGCACTGGCGATCAAGACCGCCCCGCCAACCGAGGGCACACTTCGCCTGCGAATCCCAACCAGATCACTGGAGATCACGGGCAACCGCCGCCCCCACCGAGAGCCCACGTCCCATGACCGACCCCACCGCGCACCCCTCGCCGAGCCGACCCGACACGCGCAGCGCCTACCACGACCGCGTGATCCGTGTGCTCCGGCACGTGCAGCACAACCTGGACGAACCGCTCACGCCGGGCGATCTGGCGCGGGTCGCCCATGTCGCGACGCACCACTTCCATCGCGTCTTTGCGGGCATGGTGGGCGAGGCGCTCGCCGAGCACGTGCGTCGGCTTCGCCTTGAGCGTGCCGCGGGCGAGCTGCGGGCGACCGAAGACTCGGTGCTCTCGATCGCCATGCGGGCCGGGTATGGCGCGCACGAGTCGTTCACCCGTGCGTTCAAGGCGCACTTCGGCGTCACGCCCCGCGCCTATCGCGAGGCCGGCGCGACCGAGCCATTCCCCGCCGCGCCCTGCGGCGTGCATTACGGCCCCGACGACGCGGTCGGGCGATTCACACCCATCCGCAAGGAGATGTCGATGCTTGAAGTCACCACGAAGCAGCTCGCCCCCGTCCGCCTCGCCGCCATCCCGCACCACGGCGCCTACACAAAGATCGGCGACACGTTCGGCCGGCTGGTGGGCATGGCCGGGCCGCTCGGCCTGCTCGGCCCGGCGACGCTCACCGCGGGCGTCTATTACGACGATCCCGAGTCCACACCCGAGGACGAGCTGCGGTCATACGCCGGCATCATGCTCGAGGGCGATGCGCCCGTTCCCGAGGGCATGGAAGAGGTCCGGCTCGCGGGCGGGAAGCACGTCGTCGCGACGCATCGCGGCTCGTACGCGAACCTCGAGTCGTCGTACCGATGGCTCATGGGCCAATGGATGCCCGAGCACAGCGTCGAGATGGCCGAGGGCCCGAGCTACGAGATCTACCGCAACTCGCCGATGACCGCGGCGCCCGAGGATCTGCTGACCGACATCATCGTTCGGATCGCCTGACGCCGGTCGTCGCATCAGGCCTTCGCGAGGGCGAGCCGGCACATCATCTCGATGCCGGTCGCCAGCGCGTCGTCGTTGAAGTCGAACTCGGGCTGGTGGAGCTGGGCGGCGGCTTGGGTCGCCGGGTCGCCCGGGTGCAGGCCGAGCAGGTAGAAGCAGGCGGGCACGTGGTGCCCGTAGTACGAGAAGTCCTCGCCGCCCATGGTCGCGTGCTCGATGAGCTCGGTCTTCTTCTCGCCCAAGGCCTGCTTTGCGATGTCAAGGAGATGCTCGGCCATCGCGTCGTCGTTGATCGTCGCGGGGTAGCCGTCTTCCCACTCGATCTCGGCGACGCAGCCCATCGCCCGGGCGCCGTTCTCCACGATGCGGAAGAACTGCTCTTTCGCAGCGATGCGCGTCTCGGGCTTGAGCGTGCGGATCGTGCCGATGAACTGGCAGGTGCGCGGGATGACGTTGTTGACCGTGCCCGAGTGGATCGCGCCGACGGTGCAGACCAGCGCGTCGTTCGGGTCGGTGCCCCGGCTGGCGATGGTCTGGAGCTGCGTGACGATATGAGCCGCGGCGACGATCGGGTCGTGCCCGAGGTGCGGGTAGGCCGCGTGGGCCTGCTCGCCGCGGACGGTCACGACGAAGTCATCGGTCGCCGCGAGCAGCGGGCCCGGGCGCGTGGCGATGGTGCCCAGCGGCATGTTGGGCCAGCCGTGCAGCCCGAAGATGCGGCTCACCGGCTTGCCGAGCCCGCCGCCATCGGCGCCCTTGAGCGCCCCGTCGGCGCACATCTTCTCGCCGCCCGCGCCGCCCTCCTCAGCGGGCTGGAAGACGAACGTGACGCCGTTCGGTCGATCAGCAATCTTGCTCAGCACGCGTGCTGCGCCGACGAGGATCGCGGTGTGCCCGTCGTGCCCGCAGGCGTGCATGATGCCGGGGCTCGTCGAGGTGTACGCGCAGCCGGTCGCTTCTTCGATTGGCAGCGCGTCCATGTCGGCGCGGAGCGCGACGACCGTGTCGGAGTTGGCGTCCGTCGCGGGCAGGTGCCCGAGCACGCCCGTGCCCCGGGCAAGGCCGGCCTTGTGCTCGATGCCCGCCCCGGTGAGGTGGCGGGCGACCGTCTCGGCGGTGCGCTTCTCCTCGAACATCAGCTCGGGGTGCGCGTGCAGGTCGCGGCGCAGGGCGATGATGTCGGGCAGCTCCGCCGCGATCAGCTCGCGGAGCTTGCTGGCGGGGGCGGTCGGCTTCGGTTCGGTCATCGTCGATGCTGATGTGGGGGCTGATGTCGGGGTTGCCATGGCCGGATGCTATGGGGCGATCCGGTTGTGGGCGCGAGTGGACCGGGGCGGGCTCACGCGGCCGCGGTCTGCGGCAACAGCAGCCCCTTCGAGGCCGTCAGGCGTGGGTCGCGCAGCGTCTCGCCCTGGAAGTTGCTCCGGATGAAGTCGAAGCGGTCGGCCAGGGCCTCGAAGGCGTCGGCGATCGCGGGATCGAAGTGCGAGCCGCGTCCCTCGGCGATCAGGGCGGCCGCCTGCTCGTGGGTCATCGCGTCCTTGTAGACGCGCTTTGAGGTCACCGCGTCGTAGAAGTCGGCGAGCGCGACGATGCGTGCGCTCAGCGGGATCGCCTCGCCGGCGAGGCCGTCGGGATAGCCCGTGCCGTCCCACTTCTCGTGGTGCCGCATCGCGACGTGGATGCCCATGTCGATGAGCTCGTCGGCGCCGAGGCGCTGCTTGATCGTGCTGAGTGTCTCGGCGCCCATGATCGGGTGCAGCTCCATGACGCTGCGTTCCTGGGCGGTGAGCCTGCCCGGCTTGAGCAGGACCGCGTCGGGGATGCCGACCTTGCCGATGTCGTGCAGCACGCTCGCGAGCCGGAGCCGTTCGATCCAGGCCGCATCGACCAGCGGGTAGCGCTCGGGGTGCGCCTCGGCCAGGTGCGTCGCGAGCAGCTCGCTGTACTGGGCGATCCGGTCGAGGTGTCGGCCCGTGTCGGTGTCGCGGTAGTCGGCGAGCTTGGCGAGCCCGAGGATCAGGGCCTCACGCGCGTCGACCATGCGCTCGGCCGCGACTCGGCCCTCGCGGGCCCGCGCCACCGCCTGCTCGGCGCT
Organism: uncultured Phycisphaeraceae bacterium; assembly: GCA_964415125.1. GTDB lineage: Bacteria > Planctomycetota > Phycisphaerae > Phycisphaerales > UBA1924 > CAYQAD01. The sequence continues at coordinate 4,057 of CAYQAD010000234.1, forward strand.
GCGACCCAGCAGCAGGATGCCGAGCACCGCGGTGATCCCGAGGATCGACACGCCGAGCCCGAGCGACGCAACGACGAGCGGCGTCTCGGCGCCCGCGACGAATCGCGCGTAGCCGAGCACCAGCACGCCCGCCTGCGCCGCCACCGCGATCGAGAGCGGCAGCATCCACGCGCGGCGGAGCTCGGCGATCGTCTCGCACGGCTCGCCGGACTCGGGTTGCGTGTGTTCTGGTGTGGAGCCGGACGA
>CAYQAD010000235.1:0-4266 GCA_964415125.1 uncultured Phycisphaeraceae bacterium
CAGAACGAGCCGGCCCCCATCCCAACAGCCGACAAAGCCGCCCTTGTCGAGGCCCTCGCCCGCACGGGCGTCGACGAGGTCGAAGTAACGTCCTTCGTGAGCGCCAAGTGGGTGCCACAGCTCGGCGACGCGGCCGACCTCTGCGCCGCGATCGCCGCCGCCAAGCCCTCAGGCGTCGTCTACTCGGCGCTCGTGCCGAACGAGCGAGGCCTTGAGAGCTTGCTCTCGGCAAACGCCGCAGCACACGACGCAACGGGCTCGCGCGTCATCGACAAAGCGAGCGTCTTCACCGCCGCGAGCGAGACGTTTAGCACGAGGAACACCAACGCCTCGATCGCCGAGACCATCGAGCGTTTCCGACCCGCTATTGCGCGGTCGCGAGACGCGGGCCTCGCGACGCGGGGCTACATCTCCTGCGTCGTCGCCTGCCCCTTCGAAGGCCCCGTCGCCGTCGGCGCCGTCGCGGACGTGGCGAGCCAGCTCTTGCAGCTGGGCGTGACCGAGATCGATCTGGGCGACACCATCGGGGCCGCATCGCCCGAGACCGTCGCCCAGGTCATCATGGCCGTCCGGCCCATGTGCGACGCGGCGGGCGCCGACCTCGTGCTGCACCTGCACGACACGTTCGGCCGGGCGAGCGAGTGCATCGCTGTCGCGCTGGAGCTCGGCGTGCGCTCGTTCGACGCGTCCGCCGCGGGCATCGGCGGCTGCCCGTACGCGTCGACACCACAGCGTCGCGCACCGGGCAACATCGCCACGCTCACGCTGCTCGACGCGATCGAGGCCGCGGGCTTTCAGCACGCCGTCGACCGCGACGCGATGCAAGCCGCCGGCAGCCTCGCGCTCGACGCCATCACCCGGGCGGGTGCGACACCATGACCGACGCGACCCCGCCCGATCCCGCCCCGACGAGTCCCGCCAACCGGCACGTCCGGCTCGACACGATGGACTCGCACAGCGAGCTGGTGCTCGATCGGCCAGACCGGCGCAACGCCCTCACGCCCGAGATGCTCGTCGCGCTCGCCTCGCTCATCCAGACCCACGCGCACCAGCAAAGGGTCCTGCTCATCCGCGGAGAAGGCAGGTGCCTGTGCGCCGGCTTCGACCTGTCGCTCTGCAAGGGTGACGACGGCGACGCGGTGCTCGACGCGCTGCTGGTGGGCCTGGACACCGTCGTGCGGTCGCTGCGCGAGCACGCGATGCCCGTGGTCGTGTGCGCACACGGGGCGGCGATTGCCGGCGGCTGCGCACTGCTCGGCGGCGGCGACATCTGCATCACAAACACCGACGCCAAGCTCGGATATCCCGTCACCACGCTCGGCATCTCGCCCGCGGTCTCGGTGCCCTTCCTGCGCCTCGCGGCCGGCGATGGCAACGCCCGCACGCGCGTGCTCGATCCGGCCATCATCTTGGGGCGCGAAGCCCACCGGGCGGGCATCGTCCACGAGTGCGCGGGTACCCCCGAGGACGCCGTCGCGCGCAGCCGCGCCGTCGCTCTCGATCTCGCCACCAAACCCGCGGCCGCCCTCATCGCCACGAAGCGCTGGCTCAACGAGATCACCGGCCCCATCGCCCACGCCGGCATCGACACCTCCCGCGAGCTCGTCGGCAGCCCCGAGCAGCGGGCGCTGCTTCCAAGAGTCTGGGCTCGCTAGCCCGTTCGCCTTCCCGCGGGCACCCCACCGACAGGATCCAACCCCATGTCCGACGCGGTCACACTCGACATCACGCAACACGCCGCCGTGCTCACGCTCAACGAGCCCGCCAGCCGCAACGCGCTCTCCTCGACCCTGCTCGACGGCCTCCACGCGCAGCTCACCACGCTCGAGCAGCAACTCGCATCGGGCACACTCGATCGCCACGTGCTCGTGCTCACCGGCTCCGGCAAGGCGTTCTGTGCTGGCATGGACCTCAAGGCCGTGCTCGCCGACCCGACACTCATCCACACGCTGTTGCGCCTGCTCGCCGAGGCGAGCCTGCGCATCCGTGCGCTGCCCATGGTCACCGTCGCCCATCTCAACGGCCCGGCCATCGGCGGCGGCTGCGGGCTCGCGATGGTCTGCGATCTCGTCGCATCGGCCCCCGAGGTGCGCATCGGGTTTCCGGAGGTCGATCTCGGCGCGTGCCCCGCGGTGGTCGCGCCGTGGCTCGTCCGCAAAGTCGGCGCGGGCCACGCGCGGCGCGTGCTGCTCACGGGCGGCACCATGACCGCGCGCGACGGGCACGCGCTCGGCATGGTCTCGCACCTGCTCGATGACGATGCGCACACGCTCGACGCGATCGTCGAACGACTCGCCGGCGCGGGGCCCGCCGCGCTTGCCGCGACCAAGCGGCTGCTCAACGACATCGACGGCTCGCTCGACCGCGACATCGCGGTCCGCGGCGCCGCACTCTCGGCCGAGGTCTTCTCGGGCCCCGAAGCCCAGGAACGCATCCGGGCACGCTTCGCGAACTAGCCGCGCGTGCGTCCGAAACCCCCGCGGCGCTCGCGCCCGGTCGCTTCGGGATAACGGCAGGCGGGGCACATTACCTAGGCGTTTGAGGCTCGCATTCGGGCCGCCTCGCACGGCTGTGCCGTAACGTATCCGGCGATCGCTGCTGCGTGTTTCCGGGAAGCGAACCCGCGAGGGGTATACTGACGAAGTCAGGACAGTGGCCGGGTCGACAGCTCCCCCCGGCCACCAGCGCTCTCGACACGCTCCGAACACGCAGGCTCTTGACACGTACGCAGCCGCACCGGCTCATCACCTGCCGTCACACCACGGCACGCGATCGTCGGCGACACACTTCGCGAGGTTGGTTTGGACAACGGACTTCTTCCGATCCGGCGTGACAACTCCCCCACTGGTTCCGGCCTTGCGGGCGACGTGGTCACGGTCGTGCTCGAGCAACCCGAGTCGCCCGTCGTCGTACTCAACGATGCGCTCATCGCCGCCCTCGAGCGCACGCTCCAGGCGGTACCGCGCGATGTGGGGGGCCTGATCCTCGCCTCGGGCAGCGAGCGCGTCTTCGTCGCGGGCGCCGACCTCAAGACCATCATGTCGTGGGACGACGATCAGCTGCATCGTTATCTCGAGCTCGGCGCGCGCACGTTCGGCATGCTCGCCAACATGCCCTTCCCCACCGTCGCCGCGATCAACGGCGCCGCCCTGGGCGGCGGTCTGGAGATCGCGATGCACTGCGACGCGCTCGTCGCGGCGCCGTCGGCATCCGGCAAGCCCTACCCCGTCGGCCTTCCCGAGGCCGGCCTGCGCATCTGCCCGGGCTGGGGCGGCACCAACCTGCTCCCCGCGCGCATCGACCCCGCCAGGGCGATCGCCATGACCGCCTCCGGCACGCCGACCAACTTCGACGATGCCAAGGCCCTCGGCCTCTTCGACGCGGTCGCCGACTCGGCCGAGTCGCTGCACACCGAGTGCATGCAATGGATCGCCGCGAACCCGAAGGCACCCGCGCGCGACGGCGCACCATCACGGTGGGTCGGCCGGAGCGAGACCGCCGCCGGCGTGCTGAAGGCGCTCGACGATGCATTGCCCGACCTGCCCGACCACGAGGCGGCCCGCGCGGTCGCCGAGGCCGTGAACGTCGGGCTGACTCAGGGCTGGGAAGCGGCCTGCATGCGCGAGCGCGAGCTGCTCGTGCACCTGCGCAGCACGCCCGACGCCAAGGCAGCGATCGACGCGTTTTTCTCAAAGTCAGCCGCCAAGGCAAAGACCTGACCCGCGCCGGCGCGACGCACAGACGACCGAAGCAGACCAGCCAAGAACACGAGCACGCACGACGTATCAGACCCACACGACCACGGAGGACGACGCAATGGCCGACCTGAAGAACATGAAGGGTGTTTCCGAGAAGGACCGCAAGCTCCTGGAGGAAGCCGAGGGCCTGCTCGGACCCGAGCCGACCGAGCTCGGTTTCGTCAAGAACATGTTCTGGGGCCGGTTCCGTGAGGACCTGATGCTCCCCTACCCCTCGTCGTCGGCCGAGGAGATCGCCAAGTGCGACCAGCTTGTCGCCGAGCTCGAGGACTACCTCAAGAACGAGCACCCCTCGGTGTCGATCGACCAGGACCAGGAGATCCCCCGCTGGGTCGTTGATCGCCTCTTCAAGATGGGCGTGCTCGGCATGACCATCCCCACCGAGCACGGCGGCCTGGGCCTGGGCATCACCTCCTACAACCGCGTCCTCGAGACCATTGGCAAGTACTGCGGCTCCACGGCCGTGATGGTCTCGGCGCACCAGTCCATCGGCTGCAAGGCGGTCATG
>CAYQAD010000236.1:0-4245 GCA_964415125.1 uncultured Phycisphaeraceae bacterium
AGGCTTGGCAGGTGAGGGCCTGGTGCCGCAGCCATCTTTGTGGAATAACGCTGCGAGCACCGACCGCCATGCCACCCGCCGGCCCAAACAGCACCCCCAACACCAACCCAAAACCATCGGCGTCACTTCCCCAACAACACCTCCGATGCAAGACCGCCCGCCCCATCTCATCGCCGCCGCCATCTGCAACGCCATCGCCGTGCTCACCATCATCACCTCGATGGTCTTCATCGCCTCGGGCGGCACGGGCATGGTCCAACTCGCCGGGTCACACTCGGCATGGAGCAACTGGGTCCAAGTCTGGCCCGCCGTCGCACTGACCGCGCTCGGCACCTGCATCTTCGCCCTCGGCATAACGATCACGATTATCGCGAAGGCAATCCGCCGAACACTCAACGGTACCGCCGGCATCAGCGCCCTCGCCGCCATCCTCACGCCCCTCTTCGCCGTCCTCGCCCTCGTGATCGCCGTCGCCAATGCGCCCACGGCCTAGCCCCATCACACAACACTTGCGAGTGCCGCAGCCGCGACTGATGACAACAATCCGACCAAGATCTCCATCAAACGCTCGCCGATGAAACTCAAAGCTCGCAACATCACGATCGGGGCAGTGCTCTTCGTCATCGCCGCACTCGTCGTGAGCGCCTGCGTCCGCGAACAACGAATACAACTAGCCAGTGAGCAACACGCTGCGCAGATCACATCACGCATCTCGCTGGGTATGACAGCAGCCGAAGTAACAGCCGCGCTCAGCGAAGTGCTGGACCACGAACCAAAGCTCAATGAGTACACATCCGACAGTTGGTACATGACCATTGGCCTGGGCACACCCAGCTCAAGCCTGGACTCGTGGGCGTATGCCACAGACGGCTTGGTGCCGGCTCCCAGCAGAAAACACTGGGTCGTCATCGTCTTCGACGCAGACAAACGCGTCATCGAGATCGACTAACACCCGACCCGCACTTCCCGTGCGCAGCCTCCGCGCCCTACCACCCAACCCCCTTGACGCCATCAAGCCACCCCGCACCATGCGGACTATGCACGACGCGACAACAGCCCAAACCGAATCGACAGCCCACCTACTCCCCGACCAGCCACTCCCCGAACACCCCCTCCCCGATCACGTCAGCGAGGGCGACCTCCTCCGCGACGTCCTCGCCGGCGACTCGCCGCTCCACACCCTCCCCGACCTGCACGACTGCACGCTCCCCGAGCTCCTCGACTGGCTCGAATCCCCGCGCATCCGCGCCATCCTCGCCCGCCTCCGCCGCGCCGCAGCCGAGCGCGCCGAGACCGTCGCCGCCGACCGCGCCGCACCCGCACTCACCGCCCTCGACACCGCCGCGCACGCTCCGCGCGCAACACCCGAAACAGCGCGCAAAGCCGCCACCACCATCATGCGAGCCCATAGCACCAAGCCAACCGCCACCTCGCGCAAAACCCCGCGCCCGGCACACACCGCCCCAAGCTCGCCCTCGCCAACCGAGCCCCGCTCAATCCTCGAGCGTGAACCCGATCTTGACCTTCACCTGCCAGTGCGCGATCGCCCCGTCCTCGATGTGCGCCCGCGTCTCGATCACCTCGAGCCACCGCATGTTTCGGATCGTCTTGCTCGCGTGCGCCACCGCCCGCCGAACCGCCGCGTCGCTCCCCTCCGTGCTCGACCCCACCACCTCGATGATCTTGTAGACATGCTCCGACATCGCGCGCTCCTTCCAGCTGCTCGCATCCGATCGCACACCGCGATCCGCACCCAGCCTACCCGCCGCGGGTCCCGGTACGCTCTACCCATGAACGTCATCCAGAAGCTGCGTGCGCTGCACACCGACATCGCAGCCGCCCAGGACCGCCTCAAAATCGTCGACGCATGGGCCCTCGCCGAGCGCCTCGCCCTCCGCCTGCCCGTAAACCTCGACGAGGCCCATCGCGTCTTCGCCGAGAAGGACGCCGCAGGCCTCGACGCACTGATCGCCAAGCTCGAAGCCCCGCCCAAGCCCGCCGAGTCACTCCCCGACTACACCGAAGCCGAGCTGACCCACGCGCTCAAGGCCTTCCGCAAGCGCCTCAAGGTCCAGCGCCTCGCCGACGAATCACGCTTCGGCGGCCGATACACCTCCGGCGGCCGCCAAAGCAACATCGACGCCATCACACCACCCGAAGACTTCCCGCCCGAGATCTGGAAAGTCCTCGCCCGCGACGGCAAGCTCAAGGACACCGGCCAAGGCTTCTACGCCGAAGCCTGACGCCCCCCAAGAGCCCCCCGGCGACGCCACGCCCCCACAGCCCGATCGAGCCGCAGCCGCCAACGGTCCGGCGATCGCCGCGGCTTAACCCGCGTCGGCGAACGGGTCGTACTCGGCAAAGTCGATGCCCTCGAGGTACTTGGCGTAGTTGGCGTTCCGCCCCGCCGACGAGGTGTAGATCGGCCGGTTGACCTGGTCGTACGAGAGCGTGCGGACAGTGCGCTTGGACTTATGGAAGTCGTAGCAGGCGTCGTCCCACTCGAGGCCGAGAAACTCGATGATGCGGGGGAACTGCGTCTCGGGATCGTTCACCAGCGCCTCGTAGTGCACGTCAAGGATCTCGATGTCGAGCGTGTCCTTCCAGTGCTGCATCATGCGGTAGGACTGGTCCCATGACATGGACGTCCAGTCGAGGCGCGTGGTCCACGGGTGGAGGTTGTTGTTGAAGCCGCCCATGTAGCAGGAGACGGCCACGTCGCGCGGGTCGCGCATCGCGTGGATGACGCGGGTCTTGGGGAAGAGCCGCGCGAGCAGGCCGACGAGCTTGTTGTTGCCAAGGGCTTTGTTGACCACGCGCTCGACGCCCGCGGGACTGTTGTCGAGGATCTCCTTGACGTACTCCTCGGCGACCCGCGTCCAGCGGTACGCGTCGTACTTGCCGAACTGCTTGTGGGGCGGCTTGGTGGGGTCGTAGACGCGGGAGAGCTTGCCCGCGAACTGCTCGATGGTGTTGAGCTCGCCGACGCCCGCGGCCTTGGGGTGGGCGTCGATGATCTGGTCGATCAGCGACGTGCCGGAGCGCGGCATGCCCGCGACGAAGACGGGCACCTCGCTCTCGCAGGCGCTGATGGGGTAGTCCTTCATGCGCTCGGCGGACCAGTTCTCTATGAGGATCGCGACCTGCTTCTTGTGGACCTCGGGGTGGTAGTCGACGCGGCCGATGTGGTTGGCGCTGGTGGCGGCTTCGAACGCTTGGTCGTAGTTCTTTGAGCGGTCGTGGGCCTTGGCGAGGAGCTGGTGGATGGACCGCTGGATCTGCTCGTTGTGCTCGGCGAGGGCGAGGGCTTCGTTGCAGACGGTGACGGCCTCGTCGTACTGCTTCTTCTGGACGAGGAGCTTGGCGTGCTCGAGCTTGACGGCGAGCGTGCCGGCCTCGGGGCCTTCGAGGAGCGGCTTGAGCTCGGCGAGGGCCTCGTCGAAGCGGCCGGCCTCTTCGAGTGCGCCGACGCGGATCACGCGGGCGAAGGAGACGCCGGGGCGCTCGTCCAAGACCTCTTGGCAGAGTGCGAGGCAGGCTTCGGTGTCGCCGGCCTGGCGGTGGCAGCGGGCGAGGAGGAGCTTGGCGTCGGGGTGTGCGAAGACGCTGAGCGATTGCTCGACGAAGGTGCGGGCCTGGGCCATGCGTTCGAGGCGCTCGCAGCAGACGGCGATGAGGTAAAGGGCTTCGCCGTCGCGGCGCTTCGCCTTGGCGAGTGGGGTGAGTTCTTCGGCGGCTTCCTGCCACTTGCCGTTGTGCATGTGGACGCGTGCGGCGTAGAGGGTCCGAACGCGTTTGGGGGCGTTCGGCGGCGGCGCGGGGGGGATGCCGCCGGGGCCCGGGCCGGGGCCGGCCCCGGCGATGGAAGCGGGGGCTTGGCCCGTCGTGGGTGCGGGCTGGGGGGGCGTGGTGGATGCGGGCAGCCCGCCGGCGATGGCGGCGGGATTGGCGGGCGCGGGGGGATTTGGGCCTTGGCTGGTCATTGGACAAAGGGTATCGGCGTAACCGGGGTGGGACGCGAGCGCCGGCGTGAAGACGGGGGGGCGTGAGGCGAGCGGATCGCGGGCGTGGCTGGCGGCGGGAGCGGGCGGGGCTTTGGGGCGGGGTTCAAAAAAAGAACCGCCCGGGGCGGAGCCCCGGGCGGCCGAGTTCATGGAATTGGGTCAGGAGGTTAGAACTCGGAAGGGTGCGCGATTAGGCGCGGCGACGGCGGACGCCGGCGAGACCGGCGAGGCCGAGCAGGGC
>CAYQAD010000237.1:0-4239 GCA_964415125.1 uncultured Phycisphaeraceae bacterium
TCCGGGCGGGCTCGGCGATCTGGGGCGTGCGGGCGAAGAGCCAGTTTCTGATGCTTGCGCTGAAGCCCTCGGAGCAGGACGAGCAGGCGATCGACTCGATGGAACTGAGCGGGTATGAGAGCTTCGAGCGGCTGCGGCGGGACGTGCCGTGGCTGGTGCGGCGGCTGCATGTGAGCGCGTCGAACGCGTCGGACGCTTCGGAGCTGAGGCGGACTGCGCTGGACCCCGCGGGGGTTGGCGTGCGGGGCGGGCTTCCTTTGATGACGGAGTTTTGCTCGCAGCCGTTTGTCGAGATCCAGCAGTTCGTGGGGCCGGATGGGTCGGTGTTTGATGAGATTGCGCCGGGGCAGGTTGGGCGTGATGCGGCGACGACGTGCGTGATGGGGGAGGCGCACCACGCGGGGCTGCCGAGGCATTATTCGGAGGCGAACGAGTTTGGCCGATACGTGCTGGGCGTTCGGACGCCGGTGGAGGGCGTGGTGTTCGACGTGCTTTTGCACGAGAGCCTGACGAACTTCGGCGCGATGGAGTCGTACGTGGCGGCGGTGGTGGAGGGGCGGCCGAGGCCCGGGCCGACGCAGTTCGAGGAGACTCGGACGCTGGTGCAGGAGATCGGGCCGGCGCAGGAGCTGGGCTCGCCGGCGGTGCTTCGGACGACGCGTGTGGCGCGGTATCCGGAGATGGTGCGGCGTGCGTTTGAGCTGCGGGGGTGGTCGATGGCAGGGTTCCGCGGGTACCGGGTGGAGATGGCGTTCCCGCCGGCGCCGTGCGAGCTGGCGCTTCGGTGCCGGATTTTGCCGGGGTAGGGTGCGGCGGTCGTTAGCACAACTGGGTAGCGCCGTTGGGTAGCGCCGTTGGGTAGCGCAAGAGAACACGGCTTGCCCTTCGGGACAAGCCGTGGCACGGGGAAGCGTGGGTTGTGGGCTTTATGTGACTAGCACATGGTCATGCCGCCGTCGACGGCGATGGTTTGTCCGGTGAGGAAGCCGGCGTCGTCGGCGGTGACGTAGGCGACGGCGGCGGCGATGTCGTTTGGCTCGCCGGTGCGCTTGATGGCTTGGGCTCCCTTGACGCGGTCGACGACGTCTTGGGGCAGGTTGCTGGTCATGTCGGTGGTGATGAAGCCTGGGGCGACGATGTTGGCGGTGACGCCCTTGCCGCCGAGCTCTCGGGCGATGGACTTGGTCATGGCGATGAGGCCTGACTTTGCGGCGGCGTAGTTGGATTGGCCCGGGTTGCCGACGAGGGCGGTGGTGGAGGCGATGTTGACGATTCGGCCGAAGCGGCCCTTCATCATGGGTCGGGCGGCGGCGCGCATGGCGACGAAGGCGCTGGTGAGGTTGACGCTCAAGACCTCGTCCCACTCTTCGTCGGTCATGCGGAGGATGAGGTTGTCGCGGGTGATGCCGGCGTTGTTGACGAGGATGTCGAGCCGGCCGAGGTCGGTGGCGATCTGGTCGATGGTGGCGGCCCATGCGGCGCGATCGCCGACATCGCAGGCGTGGACGGAGGCGTGGCCTCCGGCGGCTTCGATCTCGGCTTTGACTTCGTTGAGGGGGCCTTCGGAGCGGGAGACGAGGGCGATGTGGCGGCCTTGTCCGTTCTGGTCTACGGGCGCGGCGAGTCGTGTGGCGATGGCTCGGCCGATGCCTCGGGAGGCTCCGGTGACGATGGCGACGCGTTGGTCGGTGGTCATGGAGGGTGGTCCTTTTGGGGAGGTTGGTGGGGTGTAGGGTGGTGTGCGGTGGTTGGCGTGTGTGCGATGGTCCGCGTGCTTACGCACTCGGCTCTGACGTTTTGGAGCGTTGGTGGAGGTTTAGCCCGGTCCGGTGCCTGGGATGGTGACGGGGCCGCCGGGGGTGTTTCGGCGGATGGGGCCGGTGGGTGTGGGTGGCGGGACGGGGACGGCGGAGAGTGCGTTTGCGTCGACGGAGAGGATGGTGCCGACGCGGGCGAGGAGTGCCTGTTCGGGGATGTCCTGGCCGAAGGTTTTGAGTGTGTCGCGTGCCCATGCGACGGCTCGTCCGATTTCGTCGGGGGACATCTGGCCCTTGCCATCGGAGACGAGTTGCTGGCCTCGGATGATGGCGGTGACGGCGCTGCTGACGGAGCGTCGTGCGACGCGTGCGATGCGGTCGGCGATGGGGTGGGTGCGGGGGAGGCCGTCGTCGACCTCGTAGAGGGTGACGCTGACGCCGGGAGCGCCGCCGCCGAAGTTGTTGCGATTGAAGTTGTTGGTGTCTTCGCCGTCGTAGAAGGTGTCGACGAGGATGACGCGGACGTAGAGGTCGACGTCGGAGAGGACGCGTGGGCCGGTGGATGTGAATGCGTCTTCGGCGGTGATGTCGCGCTCGGGGACGATGCCTCGTTCGTAGTCGGTGGCGGCGCGGCGGAAGTCGGCGGGTGCCTCGATGCCGGCGAAGGCGTAGGACTGGCCCGCGGGCTCGGCGGCCCAGGCGAGGAGGTACGCGCCGGCGGGGTCCTGGAGTGCGAGGGTGACGGTGCGGCTGGACTCGTCGAGCTCGTAGACGCGGACGGCTTCGAGGGGTTGGGTCTGGCTTTGCCAGGCGCCGGACTGGACGAGGGTGTCGAGGACGCCTCGGTCGCTTGCGGTGAGGAGTGGTTGGAGGGCGTTCTGGTCGCCGCGTGCGATGGCATCGGCGAGACGGAATGTGGCGCGGGCGAGGTTGGCGTCGATGGGCGCGAGCTCGCTTGGGAAGGCGACGCGGGGGTCGGGGCTGACCTCGGCGCGGATGCTGGCGAGGTCGACCGGCTCGGGCGCGGCGGGGGGGGGTGGCGGCGGTGGCGGCGGCGGTGGCGGGGGTTCTTCCTTGGAGCAGCCGACGAGGGCGATCGCGGCGGCGGCGAGGAGGGGGGCGAGGGCGAGCGGCGCGCTGGCGCGTGACTGGTTCTGGCGTGGTTGGTTATGGCGTGTCATGGGTGGTCACCTTTGCGGCGCGGTCGATTCGGCGCATGAGGCCTGCGAGCGTTTTGCCTGGTGCGAGCTCGTGCATCTCGCCGGGGACGTGTGCGATGAGCCATTGGCAGCAGTCGGCCCAGCGTACGGGCTGGGTGAGCTGGGCGGCGAGGCGTGCGCGGATCTCGTCGGGGGTGGTGTGGGGCTGGGCCGTGACGTTGGAGAGGACGGGGCAGGTTGGCTCGGTGATGGTGGTGCTTGCGAGGGCGTCGCGGAGGCGGTCGGCGGCGGGCTGCATGAGGGGGGAGTGGAAGGCGCCGGCGACGGCGAGCTTGGTGGCGCGGAGGCCTGCGGCTTCGGCGGCGGCGAGTGCGCGGTCGCAGGCTTCGAGGTCGCCGGAGAGGACGACCTGGCCCGGGGCGTTGAAGTTGGCGCAGACGAGGATGCCGTCGCCTCGGGCCTGGTCGCAGACGAAGCGTGCGCGGTCTTCGTCGGCGCCGATGAGGGCGACCATGGAGGATGGGTTGGCGTCGGCGGCGTCTTGCATGGCCTGGCCGCGGAGCGCGACGAGGCGGAGGCCGTCGGCGAAGGAGAGGGCGCCTGCGAGGTGGAGGGCGGTGTACTCGCCGAGGGAGAGGCCGGCGGTGGCGGCGGGGTCGGGGAGGTCGGGGGCGGCTTCGAGCCAGGCACGGTGCGATGCGACGGCGGCGGTGTAGAGGGCGGGCTGGGAGGCGCGGGTGGTGTTGAGGACCTCGACGGGGCCGTCGAAGCAGAGGCGGGAGAGCGGTGCACCGAGGGCGTCGCCGAGTATGTCGTCGGCCTCGGCGAACACGGCTGCGGCGGCGGGTGATGCGTCGTGCCACGCGCGGCCCATGCCGACGGCTTGGGCGCCCTGGCCCGGGCAGAGGAGGATGGGGGCGGTGGTCATTTGGGAGTGCTCCGCTGAGGGCGAGGAAGAGTGGTTGGGGATGGTAGGGGTGGTGGGGGTGTGGGTCAGGGTCAGCCGTGGGGGCCGATGTTGAAGGCGTCGGTCACGAAGCGACGCCATCCGCCTTGGGAGATGATGTGGACTCCGGCCGCGGCGATAGACAGGCCGAGGCAGAGCCATGTCAGCGCGATGAGCGGCGGGTCGTCGGGTTCGCCGGGGAGGATGGCGAGGCCGGCGGCGGCGGCGATGGTGATGATGACTGCGGCGAGTGCGGGCTTGCGGAGGAGGTGCTTACGTGCACGGGCGGGCGCGAGGGCGGCGCGAACGAGCACGAGCACCGGGGCGACGCAGACGAGCAGCATGAGTGCGGATGGCAGGACCTTGCGTTCTGGAT
>CAYQAD010000238.1:0-4238 GCA_964415125.1 uncultured Phycisphaeraceae bacterium
CGTCATGCTGATCTACACGCCCATCTTCGGCAAGCTCATCAAGAAGACGGTCGTTGCTCGCTTCACGCGAACGCTCGGCACGCTGATCTCCGCGGGCGTCCCGATCCTCGAGGCCGTGACGATCACCAAGGAGACAGCCGGCAACTACATCTTCGAGCGAGCGCTCGGCAAGGTGCACGACTCCATCCGCGAGGGCGAGACCTTTGCTCAGCCGCTCCGCGAGAGCAAGGTCTGCGACTCGATCGTCGTGAACATGATCGACGTCGGCGAGGAGACCGGCGAGCTCGACGTGATGCTCATGAAGGTCGCCGACAACTACGACGAAGAGGTCGAGGTCGCGGTGGCGGCGCTCGTGTCGCTGCTCGAGCCGCTCATGGTCGTCGTGCTCGGTGGCATGGTCGGGCTCATCGTCGTCGCGATGTTCATGCCCATGGTCTCGATGATCAACAGCCTCCAGGGTGGCGTGTGAACCAGTCCAGCCGAACCATCCCGTCGACCATCAGCGCACGACCCCGGGCGTTCACGCTCATCGAGTTGCTCGTGGTCATCAGCCTCGTTGCCGTGCTCATCGGCATCCTCAGCGTCGCGCTGCGTGGTGTGGTGGGTGCTGCGCGCAACGCTGCGGAGCGCCAGACGGTTGTTGCGCTGAAGGTCGGTGTCGAGCAGTTCAAGAACGACATGGGCTTCCTGCCGCCCATGATCAAGGACTTCAACCCGGCGTACGACAGCGCGGCCGTGCCGAGCCAGGCCAACCCGCCGATCGGCTACGCCCGCACGCCCATTTACACCGCCAACGACGACTACGGCGTGAACGCGTTCAGCTTCTCGCTCGCCGCACGCAACGCCGCCGACCGCGACTACCTCCGCGGCGACACGCTCGACACCACCGCGCTTGGCACGGGCACTGACGATCTGCGCTTCAGCGAGTACTCGCTCGCCTGGTATCTCGCCGGCGCCCTGAGCACCACCTACACCCGCGACTCGCAGCAAGTCCCCGTCGATGGCTTCGCGGGCCCCACAATGGGCAAGGTCACACGCGGCGGCGCGTTCGAGACCGGCCGAGGGTCCTTCGGGCCGTACTTTGACGTGGGCGACAGCGCCGACGTGATCTCGCAACCCTCGGCGGCTGAGCTCGCGGAGGGGCGCGTGTCGCTTCGCAGCCGAGCCGGCCCCGCCTTCCGCTATTACCGCTGGCTGCCCGGCCGGGCCGGCGAGACCCGCGTGCTCTTCGACAGCGGCAGCGAGCTCGCCCAGCTCAACGTGCCCGCGCTCGTGGGCGATCCCGCGACGAATCCGCAGCTGCGCGACGCCGAGTACGCCATCGTCTCGGCCGGCGCGGACGGCGGGTTCGGCGACCTTGGCACCGAAGACGAGGCCGCCCTGGCCGTCGAAATCGGCGCGCAGGGCAAGACCGGCGAGGCGCTCGCGACCGCGGCCCGCGCCGACAACGTTGTGGAGGTCGGCAAATGACGCTGCGTCCCCGCGTCCAATCCGCGTTCACCATCACCGAGTTGCTTGTCGTGGTCGCTGTCGTGACGCTGCTGATCGCGGTCGGCACGCCCGCGGTGATCTCGTCGCTCCGCTCGATCAATCGCTCGCTCGCGGATACCCAGCTTCGTGTCGCGATCGTCGGCGCCCGCGACGCCGCGATCCGAAACGCCGGCCGGGGCGACGCGATGGCGGTCTTCACCTTCGAGCCCGGCGAGCGCACGCAGGTCTACATCTGCCTGTACGCCGGCACGATCACCGACGAGCGCACCCCGGGCTCAACGGAGCTCGTCAGCCGCGACATCTTCGTGCCCGACCCGCTCAGCGAGCCGATCTCGATGCCAAACGGCTGGAGCGTGCGGGGCTACGTCCCAGCCTTCACCATGGCCGACCCCGACGTCGACCAGGCGTGGTATGAGACGACCTACAACAGCACCGCGAACTTCACCCGCGGCAACTGGGTCTTCCCCGAGACCGGCTTCTTCGATCGAGCCGAGGGCGACGCGGGCGACAATCGCCAGACCTTCGCGATCCGCTTCCGTTCCGGCACCGGACAGATCGCAACAGAACGGCAAGACGAGGCGCTCGTGCTCCTCCCGCCGCAGCCCACAGCCGCGGCCGACTACCGCGAGTCCGCCCCGTTCAGCCTGCTCGACGACAACGCCCTCGACGCGCTCGATCAGCGCCGCTTCGTCGTCCGGGCCCTGAGCACGACCGACCTGACCGACCCCCAGCGCCGAGCGCTGCTCGGCAACGAGTCGACCGACACCGTGCTGGTCCGCCCGATCACGCAGATCGCGCTTTACCGCGAGTCCGAGCTCGCCGGCGCACTCGGCGTCCGCCTCGACCGCGAGACGCGGTCGCTCTACCGCACGGACACCGGCAACCCCAGGCCCGTCCTTGTCAACAACGTCGACACCCAAGATGTCAACGACTGGATGATCGGTCGGCCCGAGCAGACCGGCGACCCGGCCGACGACACCGACGAGCGGGCGACGCGTGTGTTCACCCTCGAGGTGATCTCCGGCTCGCTCCGGGAGCTCGCCCGATGAACCCCAGGTGCCCCCACATCACCGCACGCCGCAACGGCTTCACGCTCATCGAGATCCTCATCGGTGTCATCGTGCTCTCGCTCGGCCTGCTCGGCCTGGCCGCGGTCTTCCCGGTGGTGGTGCGTGAGCAGCGCATCGCGACCGAGCAGACGCTCGGCGCCGCCGCGACCGACGCGGCGATCGCCGACGTGCTCGGCAACGACACGCTCCGGCCCAACGACACCCTCACCGCCGACACCGGGTGGGAGCTCGTCGCCGCCGAGCTCGCCGCCGTGCGCCAGGACGCGATCGACGACCAATCCAACGCCTACCAGGCCTCCGACCCGTGGTACGTGCCGGGCGTCTCGGACGACGGCTTCAATGATTTCACGCTCAGCTTCCGGACCGGCGGGGCCGTGGATGCCGCCAACTACGCCGAGCTCGACCTCGTCACCAACGCCATGGGCGATGAGTATCCGTTCTACCGCCGCCTGATCCCAGCCCCGTTCACCGAGGGTTCAGAGCCTCGCTTTGTGTGGGACGCGGTCTTCCGTGCCTCGCCCAACGCCACGTCGGGCACCCCCTCCTCGATCCAGGTCGCGATGTTCATC
Source organism: uncultured Phycisphaeraceae bacterium (assembly GCA_964415125.1). Lineage (GTDB taxonomy): Bacteria > Planctomycetota > Phycisphaerae > Phycisphaerales > UBA1924 > CAYQAD01. The sequence continues at coordinate 3,131 of CAYQAD010000238.1, forward strand.
CGCCCCATCGACCAGAACATCCGCGTGCCCCGGCGTGCCCGCGGGTTCGACGAGCGCGAGCGCGAGCAACGCCAACCCATGTCCCTCTCCGACGTGCTTGGCTGGCCGGTGCTCAACGATCCCGAGGACAACGGCCTCGTGGACGCCGAGCGTCGCCTTCCCGTCGTCGTCGACGACAAGGGCCGACCGACCCGCGACGGCGACGCGACGAAGCGCAACCGCTACTACTCGTTGCCCTACATCGCGACCGTCGACATCGACGCCACGAACAGCGCGACCGAGCGTCGCGGCAGTCTCCTCGTCATCGACACATCGACCGACCTGCTCACCCAGCGCAACGTCGACATCGATGATCCGATGCCCTTCATCCGCGTCGTCGGGCAGAAGCTTCTGGGCGACGACGGCCGCGTGTACGAGGTTGTCGGCATCCCCGAGGAGCCCGCCAACGGCGTGATCGTCACGCCGCCCCTCCGCACCGCGTTTTTCGCCGGCAATGGCGAGCCGAGCAATCGCCCGTTCAATCGGCCGACGCGGGTCGTCTTCACGCCGCAGGTGCCCGTCGAGGTCCGCGTCTTCGAGGTGCCCGTCCGATGAATCGCCAACCAGCACGTCGCAGCACACCGTCGGCGCGCCCCGCGTCGCGCACCCCGCGTCGCGGGCGACTCGCGCGGCGAGCGGTAGGGGGCTTCACGCTCATCGAGATCCTCGTGGCGGTCGGCATCGTGGCGCTGGTGGCCGTGGGCATCGCGCAGATCTTCGGCGCGGTGGGTGAGACCGTCACACGGGGCCGACAGATCGCTCGCTTCAACCAGCTCGCGGCGCAGATCGAGCGTCAGCTGCGCGAGGACTTCGCCGCGATGACGCGCGACGGCTTCCTCGTCATTCGCCAGCAATACGCCGACCGCGACACCGACGGCGTCATCGACACCGATCCCGAGTCCGGCAGCTACGACGGTATCGAGGTCACCGAGGACGACGCCGAGCCCCGCCCGCGCCGCATCGACGAGATCCTCTTCTTCCGCCGCGGCGACTTCGTCTCCGCACGCGAGCCGATCCACCCCGACCTGATCGCCCGCAGCAACGAGGCGATGATCTACTACGGCCACGG
>CAYQAD010000239.1:0-4235 GCA_964415125.1 uncultured Phycisphaeraceae bacterium
TCGCCGAGCTCGGCAACGACTGGGTCTGGCGCACGCCCGCGTGGGACGCCGAGCTCATGCTGCTGACCAACCTGCACCCGGTGACCGCGCTCGTCCGCCGCCGCTGCTTCGAGGAGCTGGGCGGCTTCGACGCGACGATGCGCGACGGGTACGAGGACTGGGAGTTCTGGGTGCGCTGCGTCGGCCGGGGCCTGCGCGGCGTGCTGGTGCCCGAGCCGCTTTTCGTCTGGCGTCGGCACAGCCACGAGACGATGATCGCCGACGCTGTCGCCAGGCACGACCGGCTGCTCGCACAGATCATCGATCGCAATCGGTCGCTGTACGCCGAGCACGCCGAGGCGCTCATCAAGCGATCCAACAGCCTGATGCGACGATTCGATGTGAACTGGCTCGACGACGAGCACAACGCGATCCAGCTCGGCTTCCTGCGCGACCGGGCCGAATACCTCGAGCAGGAGCTCTGGGCCACCCGGGGCAGGCTCGAGCAGGCCCAGCACGCGACGACCGAGCAAAAAGCTCGCACGGCCGACGTCCAGGCGGCAGCCAAGCAACGTGAGCAGGAACTGCTTGCGTTGCTCGACGGTCAGGCCCGCGCGCTGCGTGAACAGCGCGACGCGTACGAGTCGATGGCGATGGTCCGGCTGCACCACGCGGCGCATAGGGCTGTGTCGGTGATGCCCGGGCCGATCGCTCGACCCGCACGCGGCGTGCTTCGTGCGATGGGAAGACTGCTCAAGCGGCTTGCGCCGAAGACGTGACGCAAGCGGGATTAGCCGACGACGCGCGGGCCGTCGAGGTTGAAGCGGTCGCCCGGCGTGGTCGCGTTGCTGAGCACGTCCTGGAAGCCGTTGCCCAGGCGCGAGCGTTGCGCGACGATCGCCGAGGGCACGGTCGTCGCGCCGCTTCGGCCCTCGGAGACGATGGTGTACGAGTACCCCTCGCCCGCCCGGCCGACCTGCGCCGCGAGCAGCGACACGTTGATCTCGCTGCGGCCGAGGGCGCCCAGGCTGACCAGCGGCGCCGTCTCGACGGTGCCGTCGTAGAAGTGCAGCTGGATCTGGAAGGAGACGGTGACCGCCGCGTTGGTCGAGGGGTTGAAGACGGTGAGCGTCTCGCCCGGCAGGGGCGGGGCCGCGAAGAGTGCCGATGACGACGAGTAGATCGCCGCGGGTGTTGCGCCGACGCCGACGGTGTCATCGGCCCGCACGCTGCCAACATAGGCGTGCACCGCGACGCGGCCTGTGGACTCATAGAGCACCGTGAACGACTCGCCAACGGGGATGCCAAGGGCGGCCGCATCGAGCACGACCTCGCGGGCACGATCGCCCGGCACGGTGACGGCGCGCGTGATCGTTGCGCCGGAGGACCGCACGTAGCGCAGCGTGACCATCGCGTCGGTGCTCTCACGGTTGGAGATCGTGAGCGTGGCGTTGGCGGGGCTGGCAGGGATCGCCACGCCCGCGACGCTGCCGCGGGTCGAGGCGAGGTTGGGCACGCCGGGCGTCATCGCGGCGCTGGAGGCGACGATGTCGCCCGAGCCGTTGAGGATCGCGTCGTAGGTCGTGATGCCCGCGACGATATCGACGGTGGAGATCACGTGGAAGCCGGCGAAGTTGGTGCCGACCTCGGCGGTGCGCGCGACGGGCATGCCGTCGCGGCGGAGGGCGTCGAGCTCGAAGGTGTTGACGATCGGGTCGCGGTCGCTGAAGAGCAGGCGGACCTGAACGATGCCGTCGCGAGCCTCGAGGTTCTGCCACTGGAGGAAGGCGTTGCGCTGGGCGGTGCCGCCGGGGATGTACTCGTTGAAGGTGGGCAGGCCGCCGAAGAGCCAGTTGCGCTTGGCGGGCTCGGGCAGGTTGGAGGGATCGACCAGCGCCTCGCCGGCGACCGAGCCCGGCGCGTTGCCGTTGGACTGGTGCGAGAGATGGGCCGAGATCGGCTGGGGGTTGAAGCCCCCGCTGCTCGTGTTCGACCAGACCTCCACGGCAAACGACGTGTTGGGGAAGGCAAACGCCAGGCCCGCCTGGTAGTTGAGGAACTTGGTCTCGTGCGGCGCGAGCGTGCCGAACGCGACGGCCTGATCCCGCCGGCCCGAGGCGTACCGCAGGATCACCTGGTAGTCGGCCGAGACGGTGTTGGGATTGGTCAGCGCGAGGGTGGTGGCGCTCGCGCCGCCGCGGAAGCCCTCGGGGTAGGCGAGGCGGTGCTCGTAGAGCCCATCGGCCCCGAGGCCCTTGATGACCTCCGCGTCGACGATGTAGACGAGGTTGTCCTCCGTCGCGGCGTTGCCCGCGGTGCCGGCGCGGACGGGCGTCTCGTTGAGCGCCGAGGTCACGGGCGGATCGACGCTCGTGAAGTCATCGACGACGACGTTCGAGGTGATCGTCTGCACCACGCCCCACGAGCGATCGTCGAGCACGCGGGCGAAGACGGTGAACCCGCCGTTCTGGTTGTCGAGGTTGGCCGAGTTATCCTGGAGATTGATGAAGAACTGGCTGGAGCCCGAGTTCGGGTCGCCGCCGAGCTTGGCGATCGCGAGCGTGCGCTCGACGTTGGAGCGGACAAACTCGTTGTCGACCGTGCCGAAGGTCTCGACATCATTAAAGCCCGTGGCGTCGAGAAAGCCGAACCCGCCGCCCTGGAGGACGAAGCCGTCGACGAGACGGTGGAAGAACGTCTGGTCGTAGCGACCCGCGCGGGTGAGCCGCATGATGTTGTTGACGGTGTTGGGCGCGGTGTCGTTGAACAGCTCGATGTCGATGTCGCCGAAGTTGGTCGAGAGGCGGATGATCGCGTTGCCGGGGTCCTCGAGCTGAGCGAGCGCCGGCGCGGGTGCGCTGCCCGCCAGCGAGAGGACGACCCGAGGCTCGAGCTGCTCGACCGCCTGCTGGGGCACGTGCCGGGACGGTCGGCTTGGGCGGGCGGTGGATCGGCGTGAGCCGGCGGAGCGGCGCGGGAAAGTCATCGATCGGCCTCCAGTATCGGCCGGGCGAACTCGTCAACCGTCGCGGGGTCTTGCCGCGCGGCGGGTCGCAACCGGGCCGGGAACCAAACGGTAGCGATCGCCCGCTCCGATCGCAACACAGCCCCGCCCTCCCAAGCCGGCACAAGCCGCGCGACGCCAGTGGTTTGCACATCGCGCGAATCGAGGATCGATGCCCGGCCGGGGCGAATACGCTCTGCGTGTCGTGACAGCCCAGCCCCACAGCACGAGCACCACCACCGACGCCGCCTCGCGGCCGGTGCGTGTCGACGCGACGACCCGCCGCGGCACGCGCCGCGTCGCGGTTGCCATCCCCTGCTTCAACGACCGGGCAAACCTCGACGCGCTGCTGACCGATCTCGACGCGGTGCCTCGCGCGGGTGTCGCGCTGGACATCACCATCATCGACAACGCCTCGGCCGAGCCCGTCGAGCTCGCGCCCGACCACGCGACATCGGCCCGCGTCGTCCGTCTCGAGGAAAACCTCGGCGGCAGCGGCGGGTTCAACGCCGCGATCGCCCTCGCCCTCGACACCCGCCCGCGACCCGAGCTCGTCTGGCTGATCGACAGCGACGCCCGCGTGGAGCCCGACACGCTCGGGCTGATGCTCGCGGCGCTCGACCGCGATCCCGGCACCGTGGCCGTGGGGCCGACGCTGATCGATCCCGACACGGGCGAGCCGCACGAGCGGGGCGGCCGGGTCGATCGCCGCACCGGCTCGCTCGGCAACGCCCGCCCGGGCCGCGAACCACCCAAGCCGTCCGACGCCGTCGACTACATCGCCGCCTGCTGCATGCTCGTGCGCACCAGCGCGATCGATCGCGCCGGGCTCATGCCCGAGCTCTTTCTGAATGGCGACGACGCGGCGTGGGGCGTGCGCCTCGCCCGCGCCACGGGCGGCACGCTCCGCGTCGTGCCCGAGGCGCGCGCGTCGCACCCCCGCTTCGACCGTTTCAAGGGCATCGCGCGGTACTACTCGGCACGCAACGGCTTCGTCGTGATCGACGACCTCGGGCTCGGCCGACGCGTCCGCTTCCGCCGCGCGATGCTCGAGGTCGCCCGCGCGGTCGGCCAGACCATGATCGGGCGCGACGACATGGCCGCCCTCCACCTGCTCGGGCTGCGCGATGCGTGGTCCAGCCGCGTGCGCACGCCCGGCGAGCTTCCGAAGATCCAGCCGCCGCAGCCGATCGATCGACTCGCCGACACGCTCGGCACGATCGGCCTGGCCGGGCGGAGCGTGCGGTTCGAC
>CAYQAD010000240.1:0-4207 GCA_964415125.1 uncultured Phycisphaeraceae bacterium
CATGTCCCTCGCCGACATCGCGACATGCGAGTCCGTCCGCGTCGCGGGCGACGACATGGACGAGGCGATCATCAACCACATGAAGCGCACCTACAACCTCATGGTCGGCGAGCAGACCGCCGAGCGCATCAAGATCGATGTCGGCTCGGCCGTGCCCACCGGCGAGGAGACCATGCTCGACGTCCGAGGCCGAGACATGATCTCGGGCCTCCCGCGCAAAACCGCGATCTCCAGCGAAGAGATCCGCGAGGCGCTGCACGAGCCCATCAACGCGATCATCGACGCCGTCACGCGCACCCTCGAGCGTGCCGAGCCCGAGCTCGCCGCCGACCTCGTCGAGAACGGCATCAGCCTCGCCGGCGGCGGCGCCCTCCTCCGCGGCATGCCCCAGGTCATCACAAAAGCCACAGGCCTCGACTGCCGCCTCGCCGACGACCCCCTCACCTGCGTCGCGCGAGGCACCGCCATCTACCTCGAGAACCTTGACGAGTGGGGCCCGACCCTCGAGAGCGACATGGACGGCTAACCCCGCAGCGACCCACACAGCCCGCAGCGCCAATCACACAACCCGCCGCGTCTGACAAACCATGGCACGACCCGCCGCAAGCCACCTGCCCAGCTCCAAGCGCATGATGGCGCTCGTGGCCGTCGCCCTGCTCATCATCGGGCTCGTGCCCGTCCGCTACCTCGGCTGGGTCCTCTGGGTCCGCGAGCCCGTCGCCCGCGTCATGACCCCCCTCTCGGCGCCCGTCCTCTCCTTCGTCGCCTGGATCGCGCCCCCCGAGGGCGCGAGCGCCTCGAGCGAAGCCGTCGCCGCGCTCGAGCAGAACGCCGCCCAGCTCGAGCAGCTCTACCTCTCCGAGAAGTTCGAGAACCAGCGCCTCCGCGCCCAGATCGTCCAGCTCCAACGCGGCATCGCCCTCAACCCCGAGCTGCCCGTCACCCAGTTTGCCGCCCCCGTCATCGGGCGCTCGAGCAACCCCAGCAGCTCCATGCTCGAGGTCCGCGGCGGCAGGTCCCGAGGCGTCACGCCCAACACCGTCGCCGTCGTCGCCGGCGTCCAACTCCTCGGCCGCGTCCAACGCGCCACCGAGTCCACCTGCCTCGTCCTCCCCATCAACGACCGAGCCGCCGGACAGATCGGCGGCATGATCGCTGTCGACGAACGCTCCATCGACGGCCCCGCAACGCTCCTCACCCCCACCGCCGACGGCACGCTCCGCGGCGACGTCGAGGACCGACGAAACGCCGACGGCAACCCACGCGACACCATCCGCCCAGGCATGACCGTCCGCCTCCGCGACGAGAACTACTGGCCCGCCAACGCGCAGATGTTCGTCCTCGGCACCGTCGAGCGCGTCGAGACCGCGCCCGACTCGGCCCTCCGCAAGGTCGTCATCGTCCGCCCCACCGTCGACCTCCGCCGCGTCAGCGAGGTCGTCCTCCGCATCACCGACCAGGACGCCCAGGCCGGGGGGGCGCGATGAACCCGATCGCCTTCGTCCTCGCCACGCTCGTCTTCTTCGCCTTCGAGCTCGGCTTCCAGGACGTCCTCCAGCTCGGCCCGCGACCCATCGCGCCCTCGTTCGTCCTCATGCTCGCGGTCTTCATCGCCATGTGGGCCCAGCCGATCCCCGCGCTCTGGGCCGGCCTCATCCTCGGCGCGCTCATCGACCTCACCTGGACCATCCCACGAACCGACGGCGGCGTCGCCACCATCCTCGGACCCCACGCCATGGGCTACATGCTCATGACCTGGCTCGTGCTCAACATCCGGGGCATGGTCATCAAGCGCAACCCGCTCACCATGGCATTCCTCACACTCATCGGCGGCATCGTCGCGCAGATCGTCGTCGTCGCCATGCTCACCATCCGCTCGCTCTACGGCGACCCCATCCCCTGGGACGCCACCGCAGAACTCCTCAACCGCGTCCTCTCCGCCGGCTACTCATCACTCGTCGCCGTGCCCATCTCGCTCCCACTCTTCGCCCTCGCCGGCCTCTTCGGCTTCCACCACGCCCACATCCGCCGACACAACGCGCGCCGCTAGCACACACCTGTCACACCGCGAGCAGCGCCGGCACATCAATCCCCGACAAGTCCGGCACCACCCGATGCGCCCCCGCGTGCCGATCGGCCGGCAGCGTCGTGCACACCGCCAGCACCCGATACCCCGCCGAGAGCGCCGCCTGTGCGCCCGTCGGCGTGTCCTCGATCGCCACGCACGCGCCCGGCTCCACGCCGAGCCGCTTGGCGGCCAGCAGATAGCACGCCGGGTCGGGCTTCGTGCGATGCACGTCGTCGGCCGTCACGAGCGTCCGCAGCAACCCAAGCACGCCGAGCCGATCCAGAATCGGCTCGACCTCCACCCGCCGACTCCCCGTGCACACCGCCGTCGGATGCGACGCCGCCGCCGCGCGGATCAACTCCACCGCGTTCGGCTGCGGCTCGAGCCGCGCCGACTGGACCCCCTCCAGAAACACCTCGCTCTTGCGCACCTTCGCCGCCGCGATCTCGTCGTCGCTCGCCTCGCGCCCGTTGAGCTCGAAGAGGTTCAAGAACGCCATCCGGTCGCCGTGCCCGATGCAATGCTCGACGAACTGCTCGTGCGTGAAGTCCATCCCGCGCTCGCGCAGCGCCACTCGGCACGCGTGCTCGTGCAACGGCTCGGAGTCCACGATCACGCCATCGAAGTCAAAGACAATGCCCCGCTCACCCATCACAACCACACCCTTCCCGCGACCCGTTCCTGGCGCACAGCCGACCGCCCGCCCGACTGTACCGCCCCGATAGACTCCGCCTTATGGCGACCGCCCCACCAAACCAGCACGCACCATCGCGTCAGCTCACACCAACCCTCGTCTTCGACGACGGCCGGGGCATCCTCGCCCCCATGACCGATCTCCGCCCAGCCTTCGACATCCGCACCGGCGGCCTCACCACCCTCCAGCGCCTCCGCCACACCCAAAACCTCAACGTCACCGCCCTCCACGTCCCCCCACACCTCGCCGACCTCACCGCCGAAACGCACGATGTGAGCGTCAACACACCCAGCGCCGACGCCATCCTCATGGTGAGCGGCCGATGCCCGCTGCCACCCGCCGATGTCATGCGCCTCGCCCCGGGCGAAGCCCTCGTCGAGCCCGACACCGAAGACCTCATCGCCGCCGTCGGCCCACCCAACGATCTCGCCCGACTCATCGCCGGCGATCACGCCGGCTATCGCGTGTCCACGGCCGACCAACGCCTCCTGCTCAGCCGCGTCTGGCACGTCCGCGCCAGCCGCGACGCGTGCATCGAGGCCGACCTCGCCCACATGATGCGCGGCTCGCGCCAGGCCCCGCCCGCAGGCGTCACCGTCATGGGCAACCACCCCGTGCACATCCACCCCACCGCCCGCGTCTGCCCCACCGTCGTGCTCGACGCCGAGGCCGGCCCCATCGCCATCGACGCCGGCGCGGTCGTCCGCCCGGGCTCGATCATCATCGGCCCCACGATCATCGGCACCGACTCGACCATCCTCGAGCAATCGCTCATCAAGGGCTCCACCGCCATCGGCCCGGTCTGCAAGGTCGCCGGTGAGGTGGGCGGCACGATCTTCCAGGGACACGCCAACAAGGCCCACGCCGGCCACCTCGGCGACTCGTGGGTCGGCGCGTGGGCCAACCTCGGCGCCGGCACCACCAACTCCAACCTGCTCAACACCTACGGCGACATCTCCTGCGTGCCCACCCCCAACGCCTCACGCGAGCGCACCGGCGAGCGCTACCTCGGCGCCACCATCGGCGACCACGCCAAGTTCGCCATCAACTCCTCACTCATGACCGGCACCATCGTCCACACCGGCGCGATGCTCGCGCAGACCGCGCCGATCTCCGGCTGCGTCCGCCCCTTCGCCTGGGGCACCGACGCGGGCCGACAGCTCTACAAGCTCAGCAGGTTCATGCAGGTCGCCGAGACCGTTATGGGCCGGCGCAGCATCGAGCCTGGCAAGGCCTACGTCGAACGCCTCGAAGCGCTCCACGCCGAGGCCGTCGCCGCCTACTGGCAGGACGCGTGACCAAAGTGAAATCGCAACCGGGCACCCTCTACCTCATCGACGGCTACGCGCAGTTCTTCCGCGCCTACCACGCCATCCGCACGCCCATGACAAGCCCCGTCACCGGCGAGCCCACGCACATGACCTTCGGCTTCGTCGGCATGCTCC